>CAYITO010000007.1:7876-27597 GCA_964366355.1 uncultured archaeon | reverse complement strand
CGTGTGCTCTTCCGATCTCAATCTGTATTTTTTGACTTTTACAATCTTAGATTTATATTTTTTTGCCAAATGCCTCAATTCCTCTTCTCTATCAGGCTTATGGATGCTATAGACGTTTTTCGCAATTTCCAACCCTTTAATGAAGAATAGTATGTCAGTATTGACCGGTGGAAATTGTATTACTGTATCGCATTCCTCTTTTATATTCAAAGCATCCTTCAAACGCCAGTGGCATAAGTTGCTTAATTGAATGCCGGTTAGATGCTGTCCATACAGCATATTTTCCTTAGCTATATCTAGCATAACTCTGTCAATATCTATCCCATAAACTGCCTTGGCTCCAAGTAATGCTGAGCCTATAGCAAACCTCCCAGTCCCACATCCTAGATTGTAAACAACTTTGTTTTTTATGCCCTCCCTTGATTTTATCAATATGTTCGATGCCGTTTCTGGAGAGATTGAAAGTTGTAACAAATGATATTTTTGACTCGTTCCTTCTAATTTCGATAGAATCAGCGCTAGCTTACGGGTATTCATCATTAATTTATATTTACCTTAAGGTCATTTAAAATGTTTTAAAGCAACTAAAACAATTATTAATTATGGCATCACAATTTTTCCGAAAGCTTTTGCTTGCTGAACAGGCGTCATTCAACGAAGGCGAGATTAAAATTTTGCAAAAATATTTTTACATGCAACCTATTTTTGACATAATAACGTTCCAGCATGACATGCATAAATCAATGCATCACAAAATGCTAAACAATTTGTATAAAAATGGAAGAAAGACGTCTGAAGATTTGGTTTTACATTTCAAAAAACTTGGCATAAATAAGAAACAAAATCTGCTTAAAATTTGGCTGGATTTAGTTAACATGTTCGGAATAGCTCACTTAGAAATAATTTCCATGGACGGAAAAAAAGCTAAAGTTAAGCTTAAAACCAGAAAGTCATCATTTGCCAAAGAATATATTTCTCGATACGGAAAACAGAAGGAACCAGTTGATTTTATCCTAGCCGGGGCGATCGCAGGATTCTTTTCCAAATTTTTCAATAAAAATGTCGAATGTAAGGAGACTAATTGTGTGGCTAAAGGGGAACTTTATTGCCAGCTTACTGTCGAATAATATTAGTTAAATTTTAAAAACCTAATAATTAATTAAAGGGGAGTTAAATGGTTCAAAAAGTAAAGACAGGAATACCAGGTTTAGACAAAATTCTATATGGTGGGGTACCACAAGGTAAGATTGTTTTATTATCAGGAGGGGCTGGTACCGGCAAAAGCATTCTATCTTTGGAATATATCTATAGAGGAGCTAAGGAATTCAAAGAACCCGGGGTTTACATATCAACTGAGCAAAGCGAAGAGGAGTTCTTAACTCAGGCTAAAGAATTTGGTTGGGATGTCGAGCCACTTTTAAAGAAAAATCTAATAAAAATAATAAAATTGGATGTAGCAAAAGGCGGCAATTATCTTAAAGTGATTAAAGATGCTGTAAACAAAGTGAAGGCTAAAAGATTGGTTATAGACTCTCTGACAACACTAACAGAATTTCTTACACCAATAGAAATCAAAAAAAGTAAAGGTACTGAACTAATTGATTTGATTGAAAACATATTTCCAGTACCAGTAACAGAAAATTTAATTGTAAAAAGTATTCTTTTAAGATTTTTAGCAGATTTGCGTAAGCTAAATTGCACCACATTAGTCACATCAGAATTGCCCGAGCAGAGCAACTTCTTAAGCAGAGACACAGTAAGCGAATTTTTGTGTGATGGTGTGATAGTATTGTATTTTGTCGGAATTGGTGGAGAAGAAACTAATCATTTACAAATAAGAAAAATGCGATATAGTAGATTTATAAGAGGATATTTCCCCTTGAAGTTCACCGATAAAGGATTAGAGGTGACTGAAGAAAGCATTTCGATATTAATGAAGTGATTCTATGGTATATGGGTTATTAACAAAGCTAATAGTTTCTGGGAAATTAAAATTCGAAGAAGGGCGTATAGTATTTACAGATCATTTCATGACACTTATATCAGAATTGACATTAAAAGAAATGACATTAGACGCAATGAAAAAAGGCAAAAAGGCAATTAATCAGCTATACTTCTACGGGTGGCACTATGGCTTTACCTTTACAAATAGCTATATGAAAACTTTTAGTTTAAGGCCATTTGAAGAGACATTTAAGCTGATTATGGATGTAGCATCTTTGATCGGTTTTGGCGATTATCAAACTTTAGAATTTCGCCAAAGGAAGTTTTCTAGATTTAAAAATATTCAAAATCCATTTGGTCTATTGTTTTATCCCTCAAATGAAAAGGTATGCCACTATATAAGAGGTATGAATGCAGGTGGTGGAGCAGCTTTACATGAAGTATTAATGAATGGTATAGAATTGAACTGTATAGCCAATAATAAGCAATATTGTTTATTTATGAATGTTAACAATAGAATTTTGCTGGAAAATTATTCCGACGTTGCTAAAGAACAGCTAGATTTGAAATGGCTTGAAGGCAAACAAATTGAGTTGATTAAAAGCTACGGCTTTGATCCAAGTAAATTTTTGAATTATGAATAGTTGATCATTTTATGGAAAGATTTTTTGCTCAAATTTTCAGTAGATTTGGTGAACTTGGTGCTATCATAGAAATTGGTAGGCCATGGCAAGCAATTCTAATAGGGTTGTTTCCCATTTTAGGAATCTCATTAGTTAACCCTGCATTGGGATTTTCTTCAATAATAATTTTTCTTGCATTCTTCTTTGCATGGCTGGCTGGCTCTACTTTAAACGATCTATATGATGAGAATGTAGATAAAATAAACATGCCTTATAGACCACTGGAAAGAAGGCAGATAAGCAGAAGTACAGCTTGGACATTTTCAATCCTTACTCATATGATAGCACTATTGTTAGCATTTTCATTAGGTTTTAAAATTTTACTGCTAATGATTTTATTTTTCATTTTCAGTACTTTTTATTCTGTACCACCAATTCAATTCAGTCACCGAGGTATTTTTGCTCAAATAGAATTAATTTTTACAGTTTTGGTAATTCCGATTTACGCAGGAGTAGTTTATACTATCGGCAGCTTTCTTATAAATGTTAAATATTTAGTAGTAATCCAATCACTATTTCTTTTATTCATTTTCGCATTCATTGTTAAGGATTTCAAAGATATCACCGGAGATAAAAAAGGACATAAATTTACAGCCGTCTTGCAATTCGGAAAACAAAATGCCAGGCTAATATCACTACTAGGCACAATTTCTTCATTCATTTTATTTATTTTCACGATATTCCATGCTGTAAATTTTAATTTACCATTGTTGTTTATATGGGTTGTTTTGCTTATCACGATTTTATATTCAGAGTATACTGTCTTGAAAGATCCAGAGAGAAGTTTTGCACTTTTAAGAATTTTTAGCTTGTTATTCGTTTTAACCATTATCTTAAGTACCAATTTGTAAGATTTTCATAAACCTTTCTTTACAATAACACCTTTACTGCTTATTTCTATCGGGTAAATGTCAGTCGCATGAGACGTTCTTCTCATCTTTCTCACAAGCAAGCTTCTCGGAGTCCCGCCAGCCGCATACTCAAGGTAATGCAAGATAATGACGCCATCCGCAAGAAACTCCTCGAAACCAAATCTGCTTAGCGATTTAATTTCAGCCTCAGGAATTTCTGCAATTAACATAGCTGTAATCCCAGAATTCTTCAAAGCCTTCATGTAGGTGAAAATTTCACTCCTGATCTTGCCTACATCCATGCTAGAAACCTTCCATCCCATGGTTGCTATCGATAAGCTGTCTAAAACGAAACGCTTCGCATTGATTTTTTTAATATAGTTTAGAGTGGAAAATTGCAAATCTTTAATGCTGGTAGGTTCTTGTGCGATTATTGCAAATTTGCCCTGCTGTATGTATTTTTTGAATTCAATATCCCAGCCAAACTTACCCACATCCAACATGATGTCATCAACAGTCTGCTCCAACGAAATATACAAGCCATTTTCCCCGTTTCTCAACCCATGCAGGAGATATTGCATAGAAAAAAGGGTCTTTCCAGTCCCGGTCTGCCCAGCAATCAGGTTAATGGAATTTTTAACAAATCCACCTTCAATTAGTTTATCCAATCCCGGAATCCCACTTTCCAGCCTATCAACAGCCATAATAAAACTTGGTTTTCTTATAATTATCCTTTTTCAAACACCTCTCAACGCACACTCTACTGGAGGTCGTAGCAACAAAGAACACAATGAATTTACTATGCTAGTTTCCGTAACATTCTCTCCCTGTAGAAACTTTTGACCAATCTGCAGCTGGTTATTTTCTACTGCAAATCCGATGATATTAACCTTTGGCAAATCGGACGCAGACGATTTTATCTCAGCCAAAATAAGTTGATTCTTGAACTGCTTGAGGTTGACAATCTGTTCCAGCATCGTTTGCGTTTCCAAGCACTTCTCGCAATTTATGCCATACTCAAGCCTGACAATTGCCTTGCCCTGTTGCAATATTGCATTTTCCTGTTGAGGCGTTAAACTATAATCTACAATATCCGTATCAGGCACTTGCACCTGGTTTGTTGTAGACGTACCTGGATTGTAGAAATAAGCCTGCAGTATATATGGAACAATGGAAAATCCGCCAACAAGCATGAACAATACCAATATAAGCATCAGAGATTTCGCTTTCATGTTATCAGTAATATATCTTTCTATTTATAATTTATTTTATGGTCTTGGAACGGCTGATTTCTGTCGGCGATGCTCTTAGGCATCCATGGCGGATGTTTATTGTAGGCGGCATAATTTCTGTGCTGTGCCTTTTTGTGTCATTCTTGATTTTCCCCAAATCAGTTGGTTTATTTACAACATTTCTTATAACGATTGCCATGACACCATTAATGATCAGGCTGATAACTTATGAAGAAGTTAGTACTGAAAAGGAAATTCAAAGCCATATGAACAGAAATTTCTTTCAAAGGCACGCTAACATCCTCACGATATACGCTGCTTTTTTTGCAGGCATGATTTTATTTCTGTCTATAGTTTTCCTTCTATTGCCAGAATCCACAGTCCAAAAACTGTTCGAGGACCAGATAAACGAGATAAATCTGATAAGGGGGAGCGTCCTGTTTTCCAGCACCTTAGAAAGAATAGTTTTCAACAACATCGGAGTTTTGGTCCTGTCTGTGGTTCTTTCATTTTTGTTTGGCGCTGGGGCAATTTTCATTCTGGCTTGGAATGCTTCCATACTTGCAACTGCAATCGGATTGACAGCACAGAGCATAGGGGGCTTTCATAACTTGCCTTTGGCGGTTTTAGTGTACTTCCCACATGGCAGTCTAGAAATATTGGCCTACTTTATAGGGGCAATAGCCGGCGGTTTGGTCTCCGCAGCTTTTGCAAGAAAAGGATCGCGCTTATTCATGCCGATAGTGAAGGACAGTTTGATGCTAGTCGGCATAGCCATAGTTATCTTAGTAGTGGCTGGTGTGATTGAGGCAACATCCATTGTGATATCAGGATAACTATTCCAAAAATATTGCAGGCTTTCCGTATTTGGATCTGATGGCTTTATTTTCTGGGTCATATTTGCTCTTGTCTGTCGCTTTGTACAATCCCAACTTTTCAAATTTGAAATGGCCTTTAAGATGGTTTTCAACAGCCTTGAAATACTCAAGTTCCTTGTCAGTTACGAAATACAAGTAAGCATTCTTCTTGTTGCCAACTAGCTTCAGGATGCTGTTAAAATCTTCTTGCGTCCTCTTAAAAATACCTTCCAATTCCAACAACTTTTCATCCACCTTGGTTTTGTCAAATACAGGCCAAGATTCCAAAGAGATATAACCTTTGTTGCCAAGTCGAGCCCAAAGTTCCTCGCCGATGTGTGGAGCAAGAGGCGCTACTAGCCTTAAAAATGTTGATACAGATTCATTTAAAGTCCCCTTGTTGCAATTTTTAACCCCACCGCATCTGTCTATGTAATAATTGATTTCGTTCAGCAATTGAAATGCGCTATACTGGGCACCAGAGCGGAATTTCATGATCTCATAATTTTCAGTAGCACCTTTAATGCAATTCTGAACCACACTTTCTAAATAACTATCAAAATCATTTTTCAATTTCCTTTTTGCCTTCTTGATATTTTTTACCAGCGTAAATAACGAATTTAATCTGGACCTGAATGTCTTCAAGGAATCTTCTTTCCAATCTGCGTCGTCCATATTCTCGTTAGATGATGCAATGTTTATTCTCACAAGATCTGCGCCGTATTTTTCAATCAAATCTTTAAGCGGTATTATGTTGCCTTTTGATTTGGCCATTTTTTCCCCATGAACCTTGACAAACCCATTTACACCGTAGGCTTTAGGCCAGTATCTCGGGTCGTCCCAAATTGCAACATGGTGAAATAGCGCGTACGTTAAATGGTTTTGTACTAAATCTTTGCCAGAACTTCTCAAGTCAAGCGGGTAGAAATATTCAAACTCGTCTTTCATCTCTTCAATTAAATTCTCACTTAATTTCGATTTCTTGCTAATTTCTTTCGAATTGCCTTTGCCCAAGAACACAGAATCAAAAACTTCATCTGTTAATTTTTCGGCTGGAATTTTATTCTCGTTAATTACACGTGCAATTGTATAGTAAGCCATGTAGATTACAGAATCGCTCAGGGTTTCTACAATCCAGTCCTTGTCCCATGGCAATCTAGTACCCAAACCGCTTTTTCTTGCACATGCTTTGTCATCCAACCAGTCAACGGTATTCAAAAATTGAATTCTTGCCACTTCAGGATAGAATTTCATTTGTGCTATACACTGCTTAACTTTATCTTTCCATTCTTTATCCGAAAATTTCAAGAACCACTGGTTTTCCAGAATTTTTACGTGACATCTTGTAGTACATCTGCACACAACTTCATTTGTAGTCTCCCACATTTTGTCTGCTATCTTTCGGCTGGCAAAATCATTTACCAATTCCTCTTTGACCTCGGAAACTTTTCTGCCTCCATACTTTCCACAATTCTCTCCTAAAACCCCTTTGTGATATTCTTTTTTGTAAACTTGCGACGTAGCCTCGTCTAATTTTTCAATTTCCTTTGTAGAGTTTATTCCCATCTTTTCTGAAACTTCAATAGCGAGGTGTTCTGAATTTTCAGCTTTTATGACTGAGATTGGTTTGATTGAGTCAAGTTTTCCCATCTCTTTCAAGGCTATGTAATCGTAAGGTGCGTGTGATGGCACTGACATTACTACACCAGTGGCCGTCCCAGCATCTACAAAATCTGCTTCAAAAATAGGTATTCTATTTTTTGTCACAGGATTTAGAACTTCATTCTGCAAATCTTTGCTCGTAACTTTGCCAACAATTTCAATTTTTTTTAACTGGTCTTTAAATTTTTGTACAGCCTTTTTGCTTACAATCCAAATTTCTTTATCAACTTTAACTTTGACATACTCTTCCTTCGGATTTATCCAAAGGTTTGTAGCGCCAAAGATAGTTTCTGGCCTTAATGTAGCACACGGTAATATTTCTTCACTATCTAACTTGAATTTTAAAACAACAAATTCTATTGGGCTTTCCCCCTCACCCTTTAGTCTATCATGATCACCAGTCGGCGACTGGTCTTGGGGACACCAAATCACTGGGTGGGTGCCTTGGATCACATAGCCCTTTTTTCTCAAGGTGTTGTATTGCCATTCTATAAATCTGTTGAATTGGGGCTCTACTGCAGTGATGAATTTTCTTCTCCAATCTACAGAAAACCCCATTGAGTTCATGGTTTCTATTATTTTTTTTGTCCAGAATTTTGCAACTTCTTCGGCACCATGCTTTTCAAAATTTTTCAAATCCTTTTCAGTCGCACCATACAATTTGAAAGTTTCTATCTGGCTTTTATCGCCCATCTTCAGCCTTTTGACAGTTCCTATAATAGGTTCGCCTGTTGCATGAAATCCCTGAGCTAAACATGCGTTAAATCCCTGCATTCGCTTGAACCTCACATAAGCGTCCACTCGAGTATAGGTGAAGGAATGACCAATGTGAATATTGCCGTTGACATAGGGGATGATGTTAGATGTGAAGAATTTTTTCTTCTTTGGATTTACACTAATTTCGAAGATTTTAGATTTAGCCCACTTCTTCTGCCATTTCTGTTCTATTTTTTTGAAATCCATTTAAAACTCCTTATGATTTATATTTAATTTCTTTTAATAAAACAAAGTTTTAAAAAATGTCGAGCTGGCTACAGTCATTTCCCCATTAGCTATTGATTTGTGATATTCAAAGATACGATTTATAATCTAATAGAGTTTTCGAGTTCGAGCTCTCTTGCCAATTTTTTAATATAATTGTAAACTTCATCTGGATCAACAGGAGTTGCTCCTAGCCATTTCCCACCAGAGCCTTTTCTATTTGCTTCCATAGATAGTCTTTTCACTTCTAAACAGACCGTCATGTAAGGATCATTATTATAATGAACTTGAACAGTTACTCCCCCCGACTGTAATGGCACAAACCCGTTCCGAAGGAATTTTTTCACTCCGTAAGCCCACATAGGGTCTTTGAAAGGTGAATCCATATGCTCAGCAATTCCCCTTGTAAAATCATAAGCAGTATCTAAACCAGGCTTTTTGTACGTCAATACTCTTTGTGACCTTTCCATGTTATCATACACCTTATATCTCAAAACTATCTGCATTAAGTATTTTAAGGATAGAAACAGCTAATCCAATACTACGAAATAATCTACCCAAGTAGGATTTGACATCCACCAGTGATGATCTCACTCAACCTTTAATCGTAAAAATAAAAGCTTAAATAACCTAACAAATTTCATTTATTGTCTACCTACGTTTAATTGATACATAGTTTGTAAGGTATCTAGGGTTGGTTTATCGGGCGGTGGCTCATGAAACAGGCTGGATAATCTATTAACTGTTTCACGATCACTCTCCACGCCATCTGAACTTAAATTTTTACCTATCGGAGTTATTGCATCAGATGAGTATAGTATTTCTACTATTTCTAAATTATATCTAGCGGGATTGTTACCCACCTCTGGCACAGTTCTTAAACGTGCTCTTCTTCCATCTTCACCTCTTAAGGTAAGGTAACCCTCTGGAGCTCTCCCATTATGAGCATTGTACGAAACACTCGAATTTTCGATTCCTAGAATAATTTGTAAATCATGCAACGCTTGTATTGCTCCCGGGACTAATTTTATACCTTTCCGATTAAATTTGGCATAAACTCTATCCGGCCACTGTGATTCATTATTTCTAATGTCATATCTCATGAAATCACATCAAAAGATTATAGAGCTAAAGCTTAAGAACAATGAATGCAACCAGGTCCTCTGCCCCCTTGCAGAATCCTCCCCTATCACCCCTTTGAAATAATCCTTAGAGCAGATAGAGGCCAGGACATCCTAATGAACTTATAGACATGAGTGGTAAGGTTGCTTACTAGCGAATTTTTAGCATTCCGTCCCCAACTCATTGAAAACACATGGTTTATTTCTATTATTATATTAAAAAATTATAGTTTAAATAGTTTACGGAATTTTAGCATTATTACAAATAACTATTTCACAAATGAAACTCTATTAATTATTGCAAACGCCTTCGTAGCTCAGCTTGGATAGAGCAGCTCCCTTCTAAGGAGAAGGTCGAGGGTTCGAATCCCTCCGAGGGCATTATACATATACTCAAAAATTGAGTAAATTAAAAATTTAAATGTGAAAGAAAGTAAGATGGAGAAATATTTTACCAAAAAAGAATAAACTTAAGAAATAAAAAACATAAATTTTAATTACGTATTGTCGCAGTGTCAGTATGGACTAAACCAGAAGCTGTTACAGTATATTGAATGTTTACCTGAACGTTACCAGTTGTGGGCACACTTGTAATTGTTATATCTGCTCCAGATGCTGCTGTTGTTGCTGTGGTTGTTGCGCCAACTGGCGTTGATGAAACTGCAATGCCACTGACGGCCTGTGGTCCGTTGCGAATCAATAATGTACCGGTTGCATAATCCACAAAAGCGAAATTACTAAAACATGGGCTACACGTTGCTCCTTGCCCACCAGTTTGGAATACACCCAAAGCGTATAAAGCGGCAACCACTACAATAACTATCAGGATAGCCCATCCGTAAGTCATCAGAAATTCCATTGCCGCTTGGCCTTTTCTCATACCCATGAGGATTCACTTCTTTTATTACTTATAAACTCTTGTATTTAAAAAGGTTTCATGTCGGAAAAATACCGAGAATCTGTGAGATAAGTGATTTGGCTGTTAAAAATATCCCTACACTTATTAGCAACATGATTGGTATGTACTTTATACCGGATTTTTCTGTCCCGTCTAACAACAAACCTATGATTATTCCGCCGAATAGCGATGTTATCGCAAGGGCGAACATGGAATAAATGTTGAGAAAATTAGGGTCGATATTTATCTTTTGAAAGGTGATAAACCCTGTTTTGGGCAGTACAACACTCTCTAAATTTATCATTTTGCCTAAGTTTGCCATAGTCTCTGCCAAAAAAGTAGAAATGCTGTATAAAAAGGGTGCGCCAATTGCAGTAGCAAAAAAAATGAAAATAGTATATGCTGTTACTTGGGCTTTAATTTCTTTCTTAAGTATTCTCGTGTTTCTTACATATTCTGCAGTCTGCTCTAATAACTTGTTCAGTTCACCGCCTTTTTCAATACCCTCGATAATCAGATTTACTGTTGTGGACAATATTTTTGATTTAATTTTGTATGTAAGCCCTCCTAACGCCACTTCTATACTTGCACCAGAAAACAATTCTTTGGTCACATTTTTGATTTCTATTCCTAGGAAACCGAATTCCGATCTAGCAGACAAAAGTAAAGCTCGATCAGGCGGCAATCCCGAACGCAAATTAGCACTCATTAATTGCAATACATCTGGCAGCATTTCCTCTACAAACTTTGCGCGATTATCTACAATAACAACAATAATGCCATTGAAAAGTGCAAAAACAGCGGAAAAGCCAGCTATCCATCCTAAAGGAATCCAGATAAAAGAATTGTTGAGGAAATAAAGAATCGTAGCGAAAACCAACCCAACAGAAAACCCGTATAAAAAAATTAGACCTATGAATTTAGAAGTGTTAATCGTGAGGCCAGCGTAACGCATATTTTCGTCTACCCATCCCCTATAGCCTTTTGGGACAAAATGACTTAGAAATCTGAATACTTTTATCATATTTCCACAACTGGTCTCATGCCTTTAATAAGGCCTGTCAAGGCAAACTGGAAAATAAATAAAAATACAAGTATGAGATAGAACAACGTTTCGGAAAGCTGGAATCTAGATATTGTTGAAAAAATTATCAAAAAGGTAATACCAAGTGTTGGCATTATTACAGCAAACATCATGTACATCATCGCCAAAGGATTCAATTGGGAGCCATACTTTCTGATTGCAACTTTATGCTCGTTTGATAAACTTTCTACCAAAACTTCTAAGGAGTTTCCTACATCTGCTCCTGCCGTAACTGCATTCATCAGCTGCCACATTGTTCTGCGAAAATACAAGCTTGGGTTTTTATAAGCAATTTCCTCTAAAGCTACAGTTTGGGGTACTCCAGTCGCAATACTTTTCGTGGCTTTAGTAAATTCGGCAGAAATCAATCCATAATTTCCTTTCGATACGGAGACAAGGGCATCGAACAATGTTACACCAGATTTGACTTGAATCAGCAAGTGTCGCAAGGCGAAAAGTAAATTTTTGTCTATGTTCTTAATTTTTTTTGCTACGATGGTGCTAGGATAAAAATTTATGTAGAAAAACGATACGAAGGAAATTAATGAAGAGAACAAGATAGATATGACAATAAAATTAGGGGGTAAATTTTTGGCAACTAAATTTACTGCTAGCAAAATGCTCATGGTTAGAGCAAACCAAATAGCTGCTGAAAATACGGCGACAGATAGATATTCTCTACTCTTTATTTGAATACCAGCTTGTAAAAGTTTGATATCTAAATAAGGAAACAATATATGCAATTTGTTCCCAACACCTAAAAACGGGCGGGACAACTTTACAGCTTTCTCCAAGGGCAAAGGTACAAACGGTATCATAGTTTATTCCCTTTTTATTTCTCCACCAAGGTCAGGTTTTTTATTTTTGTTGGCAAGATCCAAGATACTTTCTGGTTCGGAATAGTATTCTGAAATTATTTTTCCTATAGAATCAACGGTATTGACTTTATTTTTTTCCAACCATTCTAAAATTTTCACTTTGTCTTTTAAGTCACTAGCAATCTCTGACTTGGTCATGCCTGTGTGCATGTGCAATTCTTCGAACATCCTGTAAATTTCTGCATACTGTTCAATCACATCTTCGTCTGCCTTCCAGCGGAAAATTACGTTCAAAGATGCATTATTCCCCCCTCTTTCTGGCGGAATAAGCTCAGCAACCTGGAAAATCCTTCTGATACCCAACCTTCTATCACGAAAACAAACAGTAATTAAATTCAAAGCCTCCAACATCATTTCTGGCACATTTATTGGAGGATTAATCAGTCTGCGATAAGTTTGTTCTGCTGTATACGCATGTATGGTGGCATATACAGAATGACCGGTATGCATTGCTTCAAACAAAACCTCGGCTTCTCGCGCTCTTCTTATTTCACCTAAAATTATCCGGTCTGGTCTCATACGCAGACTGTTTACTAATAGCTGTAGCATCGTTATTTCTCCTTTCCCTTCTGGGTTTGGCTCTCTAGTGGTAAGCGGGATCCAGTGCAAAAACTTAGGCAAAGTCAACTCCCGCGTGTCTTCAATAGTGATTATCCTCTGGTTCGATGGTATGAAGGGGGTAAGTGCGTTGAGAAAGCTTGTTTTACCAGACGCAGTTCCTCCTGCTACTATCGCATTCATCTCATATTGTATCCCCAACCAAAGTAAAGCTGCAACATCCGGAGAGATAGTCTTATTTTCAATAAAGTCAGTGATTGTCCAAGGGGAACGACGGAACTTTCTAATAGTCAGGGTATTTCCTCTCGTAGAAATAGGGAACAAGGTAGCATTTACTCTATCGCCAGTTATTAGATGCGCATCCATCAAAGGGTTCAAAACTGTTATCTGTCGACCTACTCTCCGACCTATACTCATCGCATAATTTACGATTTCTAGCTCTGAAGGGACTATAATATTTGTTTTCAGCCAGCCGTATTTTTTGTGATACACCCATACCGGGTCAGAGGCACCGTTGATTGCAATTTCTTCCAATCTACCATCTGCTAACAGCATCTCCAATTTTCCAAGTCCAAGCATTTCATGGATAATTAAGCCTATAAGGTGATTCTGCACTTTTTCGTCTATGTTTGGTAGTTCAGACTTTATTACTTCCAGCCCCTGAGCATAGAATTTATCTTTTATTGGTTCTGTAGCTGCAATATCAAGCAACTCAGATGTTTTGATAGGTACATGTGCCACTAAGTTTTCCCTGACTTTATCCAAAAGTGCCAATGTACCCTTTTCTAAGGCAGGTAGTTTAAGTTCGTATAAGAGTGGTAGTTCTTTACTCTTTTTCTTGATTTCTATATTACCCGTTACATTATCTACAGTAAGTGAATAATTTTCAACTATTTTTTCAATCATTCCAAATCAACTTTATATTTTTAATACCTAAAATTGATGGCTTCATATTAATTAGTTTATGTTCGTACAAAAATCTGCCCCATTTATAAATTTCTTGCTCACTTAAGTTAGTCTTTTCTACCAGTTCACCTATCTTTAATTCTTTATGTGATGCAAGCAAATCAAGAATTTTATCGCCAGTTGTTCTTAGATTATTATCTGTGGCATACATCAGCAAGCCATAATCGTGTATTTTTGGTTTGTATTTCATTTTAAATAATCTAGCTAACATACGGCTAATTTTTCCTTGGCGTCTGTAAGGTATACCCAGAATAGTCGAGGCTATTTTCATAAATTCGTCGCTTGATTCGGTATATGGTTGGAATTTTACAATTGGTGATTTTTTTGAAATAGAATCAATAATTTTTTCATCGAAAAAGATGTTGCCAATGACGTTCAACCCAGTAATTTCTTCGATTTCTTTCATCGTTAGGTTGTATTTTCTTTTATTGGACATGTTCAAAATTACCCCCAGCTGCTTCACACGCATCTCTTGCACAACTTTCTTACATCTTAGTATATCATCTACCGCTACTTTTTGGGGTGTAGTGACGAATATGATTTCATTGCAACTTTCCAAAACCGAAAGCGCCTCTTTACCCAATCCTGGAGCCGAATCTAAAATTACAAAGCTCTCTGTGTTACCCAGTTGTTGCACTATATTACGCAAACTAGAAATATCGAGATCAATTAAGTCGTTTAAATCGGGAGAAGACGGGACTACATAAATCCCGTTGTTGTAATGCAAAGCGGAAAAAATGCTTGTCCTGCCTCTTATCACATCGTTTAAGGTTGCATGCCAATTGAAACTTGGGACATGATGAGAGAGGTGGGGCGTGGTAATGTTGCAATCAATTGCTATAACGTTATATCCCAACGC
Source organism: uncultured archaeon (assembly GCA_964366355.1). Taxonomy (GTDB): domain Archaea; phylum Aenigmatarchaeota; class Aenigmatarchaeia; order CG10238-14; family SCSR01; genus JACQIA01. The sequence goes on along the minus strand of CAYITO010000007.1, from coordinate 13,023 downwards.
TCTTAATGAGTAAGATAAATTGGAAACTACTGTAGTCTTGCCTACACCACCTTTACCAGAAACTACTCCTATAATCCTTGCCATTATCGCACCCCTTTCTTAATAATTTTTAGGTAAGGTTTGCCAAAAGTTGGATAAACAACTGTAGCTAAATCATGCTCCTCTAGAATCTCCCCCCATTCTTCGATTAAAGTTGGTTTTACAGTGAACGTCTTAGCAAGTTTATCAATAGTTACAGAACCCGATTCCTCCAAAATTTTAAGTACTTCATCGATTGCAGTCTCAATATGTGTGCCTATAAATGATTTAGAAATGGTTTTCATCAAGTCTGGTTTAGTGATTATTCCAACCACCCTCTTTTCCTTATTAAGTACAGGAAGACTGTTGATGTTGAATTTCTTCATTAATTTTTTTACTTTGTGTAATCTCGCAGTGTTGTAAATATAAATTGGTTTTTTCATCATTTGTGAAATTTTTATGGAAGATAGGATTCTCGTTTTATTCTCGTCTAATTCTGATAAACTATTTACTCCCGCGGCTTTAAGGACATCTGTTTTACTTATCAACCCGACTAAGTTATTATCTCGCATGATAGGCAGGTGTGAAATATTTTCGTCGACAAAAATTTGAGCTGCTTCGTAAAGGGTAGATGTCTCATTCGCGACTATAACCCGTTTAGTCATCATGTCGGCAACTTTTATTTGTTTTATCTTGTTTTCCTGCCTTCTGTATTTATGCCTGGGTATTGTCTTGATTTTCGGGCGGTATTTTCTGGATTTTAATTTATGCTTAACCTTACTTTTTGAATGGTGTTTTCTTAATTTTAACTTCCTTTTCAAGGTGATCCCCTATTTATATATATAGATTGTATCATTCTTTTCTATTTCGTACAATACTTCTTTTACTTGGATTATGTCTGGTGGCAATCCTATGGCTAGTTTACCGGGTATGTCTGTTAAATTCAGAGAAATTTGTGAAGTGGCATTGCAATTTTGTTGCACATCAAATTGTAACACCCCCCTGTCTGCCACACTGCTAGTGGGGTTGTGTGTTATCTTTACGAAACCTGATCCCCCTTTACAGTCCAGATCATCAGCAGTAAATTTGCACATTCGCGTTGAATCAATCATCCTTGAGTCTTTGATGGTAGAGGTCTGGCCGATAAATGTAATATTAAGCGAAAAGTCGCTGCCATTGCAACCAGAGCCACTCCATACTGGTAACTCTGTCAATTTTCCATCCAAGATTATTTTTACATTATAATGTTTTATTAGATTCCAACTTGATTTAGGATCTATTTCAACTTGCCTTTGACCAAAACCACTGATATGCAAATAGTCGATGTTATAAGGCAGTATGGTAATTGGCAACTTATCTTTAATTTCTGTGAGATTTAGGTTGACGATTATATTGGGTTCAGCTATTTTAGATTGAGCAAAATTTTTATATATGTCTAAATCATTCTTATAAGCATTCGGATCTAAAGGCAACTGTTCGGTGAAATTTACCTCGTTAAATTCGCCTTCCGATAATGTGATATTTAACTTGTCCAAGCCTAATGCATTTAAAAAAATATTTCTAATATCATTTGCTATAGTTTGGTGTTTATAGTAGACTTTATCCACCAAAATATTCTTTACTATCAGTTTATTATAATCGAGCAAATTTTGCTGATATAAAAAGGTAAAACCGAGTAATGAAAGAGCAAAAAAGGCGATTGATATAGTAAACATTAGTCCTTTCATTTCAAACAAAACCTCAAATCAGCTATACCAAAATTCTGCATAGTGTGGTTTTTGAATACCAAAAACGATGTTGTAGCAATCGGTGGTTCTGGTTCAATTCTAAAGATTTCTTTTGCGATCGCTAAATATATTTGAGTTAATTGTGCTCCTGATGGAGCGAAATAATACTTACCTCCAGTAATATTGGCTATTTCTTCCAATAGAGTTGCATTGACACCAGAGCCTAAACCTATTGTATAGATGGGAATGCCGTAGGAAGATGCGTTTTTCGCCGCATTTAGCGAATATCTAAGTGCGAAAATATCATTGCCTGGTTCATTAGGTTTACCATCTGTTAATAAAACTTCCACACGAGATACACTAGATCTGCCATTTATTCTAAGCTCATTTGTTGCTGTATAAATACCATCACCTATGTTCGTACTCCCACTAGCAATTAAGGAATCTATTTTGGTTTTCACCAATCCTTTATCTGGGGTAAGTCCTTGATCTAGCACTGCTGTAGACGAAAAGGAGACTAGGCCAGCCCTATCTTGATTATCTAATTGATCCAAAAAGTTTTTGGCTGCATTTTTAGCATCATTAATCTTACACGGCGTCTCGCCTGGGTTTGCACTTCCTCCTGGGCAGTCATCGTCCATGCTTCCAGAGCGGTCTATAATTAGCATTATATCTACAACTCTTATTTTACAGGTATCAATGATTATTTCTTGGCTTAATGAAAAACTTGTACACGATGGACCAGAACAGTTATATGCTTGTGTCCTTAGTATGTATGCACCTAAATTTGGGGGTAATATCTCAGATAGTGAATTGGAAATTATGGTCTTATTAAGAGTTTCCAATGCGCCGCTTTTCTTTAAAACAATCAATACATCATTTGCAAACTTCGTGAGGTACAGGTTATTAAATTCGTCTGTCTGGGTTTGCAACTTGACATAAATAAATATAGGCAAAATTATAAAAACTATCAATACTGCGAACATCGCGTCTGTGGTAAAAACTAGTCCTTTCATAGCTATCTCCAAACTATGAAATTTAAATTCACATAGGTATTATTCAAGATGGCAACTCTTTGGGAATTCGTTATTATTGTGGCTGATGATGTTGGGTAAGGGCCCACTGAGAGTTTTACACCGTCTAAATTTACGAGTGTGCCTTTTTGGGTTGCTCTGAAATAAAAATTGTAACTTTGGACGCCAAGAAAATCTTTCAAGGCAGTTTCATTCAATCCTACGAAAGCTATTAACTTATTTCTATTAAGAATGTGATCTTCTGTTACCAATCCAAGCATATTTAGATTCGGCTCACCCTCCCAGCTACTTGGATCTCCTGCAGATTTCACCAAACTATCGGATATAGATATGGCTGAAAGCGTTATTTCAGAACGTATCTCTCTCTGCCGCAATTCATTTGCAGTTTGGTTCCAATTGGTTAAAATAAATGCCAACAATAGGATTATTATAGTAAAGGCTGCATAAGCATCTATGCTGATTACCTGACCTTTATATCGCACGAATATTCACAACCCCATTCATATTTTTAGCTTTATAATTCCCTGGTTTCAATTCGAATATAGAATTTGTACCGTTTGTGACATTTGTTGTTAATACAGAACAATATATGCCAGCACCCTTTACTGCTACATGCACCACTCTAGATGGGGCAAAGATTGTCAAATTATAGTTTGTTGAATCAAGTCGGCTAGGCAGAGTAAATTTATCCACAGTATTCATGCCTGTTGCAATCACATTGTTTATTACATCCCCAACCTCACGGCATAATTCTTTAGCTTTCAATATTTCAGATGATTTGATGATATCTATATTGCTATTGATATACCAAGCAAAGGAAATTCCAAAGAATATCAAAACTATCCCAACCATAATAATCATTTCGATAGAACTTTGCCCTTTCATTCGTTCACCCAGTGATGTTTATTCTGTTGCCGAGGTTTTGCAATTTAATTTGGTAGTCGCCAGTTTTGTTTGGTAAAAAACCAGTTATATTCGCCTTTGTAATAGCAAAAACGTCTTGAACTCCTGCAGTAGTTTGCAATTTCAAAAGTATGGTTTTATTTATTATAGCGGTTGAAACAATACTTTCAGGTATTTTTATAATAATTGTAGTGGCAGATTGGTTGCCCAGCGAATACAAGTAATCAGCAGTATTGGCGATGCTATTCACAGCATCAGTGGCAACAATTTGCGATGCGGCTTGAGAGGAATGAAACAGAGAGAAGTAAAATAGTGGGATTATAATAAATAGACCGATGACAACTATTGTCAACATTTCGGTGGCGAATTGGCCTTTCATAAATAAAATTGAGGTTTCTATAATAAATAATATGGACTACCTTCGTGCTTCAAATCTTTAAATAGGTTTCGTCAATAGATACCCGAAACATTCGTAACGCTTAAATCCTTTCAGTTTAATCAAATCCCTATGAATGGGGATGTTAAAATACCTGACATCAGGAAAGATTATGAAATAGCAGTAGAAAAGGTTAAAAAGGCTAGCTTGTCAGACCCGAACAAAACCGCAATACTTAAATTTCATTCGCAATGTATAGCCGAAGGTTTAAGTCTGCAGGATACTGGCCTTTATTCTACACTATTAGTTCAATTTGCCCAATGGCTGGGAAAAGACATCGAAGATGCTAATAAAGAGGATATAGTAAATTTTGTTGAAAAGCTCGATCAGGCGGATGTCAACACTCAGATGGTTAAAACTGATATGTTTGACAACGATTTAATTCAGCGTGGCATTAACAATGTGGTCAAACCGTATTTTAGAGGAATTGAAGTCAAGGATGAGACGACTTCGAACAAAGAATCTGAAACGGCCCAACCACTTAGTGAGGAAAAGCAGCCAAAGTTAGTTGAAACTACTATGCAAAGATATTTGGAACCATTGATAGACAACTCCAAACTACTTAAAGAGGAGATTGATAACAAACTGAAAGAAATGCAACTAAATTTTGAGAATAAGCATGCAATTTTAGACGATGAATTAAATAGTTTGAGGCCAAAACTTACAAAATTAGAGACTTTTGATAGATTAGTAAATTTATATGAGAAATTTTCCCGCAAATTGCAAGCATTCAAAGAATCTCAAGAGTATACGGATAACTTACTAAAGAAACACGAAAAAATTGTTGAAAATATCCAAAAGGAATTTGATGATATAAAAGCGATGATAAATCAAGATTCTGTAAAAAGTAGTGAAGTTATGAAAAAGGAATTTGAGCATTTCGAAATTAGATATGTGCATAACGTGACTGAGATTAAGAAATCAATGGAAGAATCGTTGACGAAGAATAAACAGGAGGTTGAAAGTGAGATACAGCATAACGTGACTGAGATTAAGAAATCAATGGAAGAATCGTTGACGAAGAATAAA
>CAYITO010000007.1:0-7776 GCA_964366355.1 uncultured archaeon | reverse complement strand
CAGGAGGTTGAAAGTGAGATACAGCATGATATCAATAAATTAAAGAGAATAAGGAAAAGGATATCAAAGTTTGAAGAAACTGTAACATCACTCTCAAGTGAGGTTAATAAAATTAAAGAAGTTGGTGGAAGTAGTTTCGTCTTGCCTATAAACAATGCCGATAAAATTGTTCCCTTTGAGGACAGGATAAATTCTATTGATAAAAGGGTTTATGACATGCAACAGATAATGACAGATTTAAATGAAAAGCTTAAGCTGAATTTAAAAACATCAGTCACAGATCATTACTATGAAGATCAAAACTCGTTCAATATTTCAAAAGAGGTCAATGGAAGTAAGAAAATCATTGAAACACTCACAGATAGTAAGGAAATTAAACCTAAAAAAGTTCGCTCTCATTCTAAAGTAAACGTACAAGAAGATAGTAAAATTACAATCGGTTATGGACTATTCAAACCAAGAGTTGAAGAAACTGACAGCTTCCCAAGTTTTCCTAGAAAACTGTCAAAAGATACAGCAAAAGATAGGGAGGAACCTTTTAGCGATAAAATAACGCCTATTCTCTCTAAAATCAAAACAGATATAGATAAAATTTTAAAAATTGTTGAAATCAAAGGATCTGTTAAAATGAGTGAATTAAGTGCTTTGTCAAAACTTCCGGAAAGTAAAATAAAGCAATGGGGAGAAATTCTGGAAAAACACAAATTGATTGAAATGGTTTATCCATTCATGAGAGAACCAGAATTGAGAAGTAAGATAAAACCTACAGATCCTTCGTATGGGCAAAAACAAGATGTAGTTGAGAACTAGTTCTTAAATACACCAGAAAACTTGTATCCTTAATCTGACCGTATAAAACAATTATTTATTACATTAAATTTATAACAATAATTATGGTTGGTATTGAAAGGATGGAGACAGGGATATCTGGGCTGGACGAGTTAATAGAAGGTGGGCTAGTAAGGAATTCTATGAATTTGTTGGCTGACAAACTGGTACTTGGTATTTTGCTAAGTTAATGACAACAGAGGGAATTATAAAGTAAATACTAAATCCAAGATTACTTAACAAACGCCTAGTGATTTATCCTTTCTAAGGAGCTATTGAAGGATTAAAAGCCAATGCGAGTGCGCCAATCAAAACAACATCGTCGCCCAATTTAGTTAATTCAATTCTCGGACTTCTATTGATGGAATTTTTAGTCAAATGCTTTAGAATAGGATTTAAAATTAAATTCGAATTTTTGAGGGCAACACTTCCACCAATTGTAATCAAGGAAACATCATACGCCGCATTGATATTCGATACGCCGATTGCATTTATTTCTCCGATCTTTTCTACAATTTCTAAAGCCAATTTATCTTTAGATTTTACCAGTTCAAAAAATTTTTCTGCTGTCAAATTTTCAAACCTGTCTTTAGCCAATAATTTTACAAAATTCGGAATGCCTGTTCCAGAGCAATAAGCCTCCCAATGCCCGTATCCCCCACAACCACATTTCAGTTTACCTTCCAAATCAACAGTAAAATGCCCGACTTCAGTAGCATTCCCATCCTTTCCTAAAAGCAATTTCCCATCAAGAATCACTCCACATCCTATGCCAGTGCTTATTGTCAAATAAGCCAAATCCTTTTCATCCTTTCCTGCCCCGAAAGTTTTCTCGCCAATGACACCAGCATCACAATCATTCACAAGATACACCGGAACATCAAACTCATTTTTCAAAATCATCACTATAGGAATATTCCTGAAAGGTATGTGGACAGGATTCGAAAGTTCCCCTTTCTTCACATCCAACAATCCCATCGAGCCTATCCCAATTGCAGAAAATTCATTCGACAATGACTTTATCATTCTCACAATCTGCCCAGAAAGAGACTCTTTTGTCTTGACATTTAATTTTTCCATGCGCTTGGCTTTTATCCTACCATTTTCATCACCCAGGCAAACCCGTAGATTCGTCCCCCCAATATCGGCGCCTACCGCTAATTCAGCCATACCAATCAAAATTAAACATGCATACCTAGCATAAACCTTTTTACTTGAGAAACTAAATCTATTTTGTCATGTCAAGGGTAATAGGAATTCTAGCCGGCAAGGGTGGTGTAGGAAAGACCACTTTGACGTCAAACTTGGGATACGCCTTAACTGAGCTAGGCCATGATGTGACGCTTATCGATGCAAATCTTACAACCCCGCATCTGGGATTCCATCTGGGGATGCATCTTGTTCCAAAGACCCTCCATGATGTGCTTAGAGGCGGAACTTCGCTGAAAGACGCAACCTATACGCATCCGTTGGGATTCAAAGTGATTCCAGGCAGCATATCTGTCCGGGATTTGATTAACGTAGATATAGAAAAATTATCAGATGTAGCTTCACACTTATCAGACAGGGCTGATTTTGTTTTGATGGATTGTGCACCGAGCCTGGGAAGAGAAGCCGTGACTGCAATGCGTGCTACAGACGAAGTTTTAGCAGTGACGAATCCGGATCTGCCTTCGGTCGCAGATGCTTTGAAAACATTGCGATTTGCCCAAAGGATGGGCAAGAAGGTTTTAGGCGTGGTTGTTAACAGGGTCAGCCACAAGTCCGAGGAATTGAAAAAATGGGAGATAGAAGATATGCTTGGCTCGCCTGTCATTGCAGAAATACCGGAGGACAAGAATATTCCTAAGTCAATAGCAGTAAAGGCCCCACTGTTAGACTATTCCCCCGATTCCCCCGCTTCTAGAGAAATCAGGAGAGTGGCTTATCAATTGGTTGGAAAGGAATACAATGCAATAGCAAACACCGGCTTTCTCGGTTGGCTAATCGGATGGATGACTAAATAAGCTCTAAATTAATTTCGAATGCTGCAACAGGAATTTCCAACTTCCAATTTTCCAGAACCGATGGGTGTATTTCTCCTATAATACCCAACTGCTTGCCATCAACAAATATAGCAGCAGCTCTACCACCGACGAAAGAATTGTGTTCAATGGCTTTTAGCTTGTATTTAACACCCATATTGGAAAAATATTCTTCGAGCACAGCAGAAATCTCTTGGTAACCTATGTTGGCATCAGCAATGGCGCATGCAAGTTTTCTTAAATCATTCGTTTTAGTTTCTTTACTCTTATCTATAATCACAACATCACCAATTTCAAAAATCTTCTGCGGATATTCTACATGCTTGTTTGCAGAGAGAAATTCCATCAAGCCCGGCAGCAGCCAATTCCTGAAAACATTCCAATTATCCGATACAGGATTCTCTAGCTCGACAATTCCATCCTCCTTTAGGTTCATTTTTTCAAAAAGATTTTTCCTGCCCGTCAAAGTGTATGATAAAATTTCCTGCAGGCCCAGCCCAATCATTATTTCTGCAACTTTGCCTGAATTTTTTTCCTTCAAACTCTCATTTCCAGTCGTACTGAGTCTAGGAATTAACGGTTCTATTTTGTTATATCCATAAGAAACGATCACATCTTCGACTATATCGCGCTGTTGCATTATATCTTGCCTGTAAGCTGGATACGCAACTTCCAATCTCTTGCCTTTTATCTTTACATCGTATCTAGCCCGCCGCAATAAGTTGGCCATCTGTTTCGGCGACAGATTTAATCCAGAAACCTTGTTTACATAATCGGTATCGACAAAAGAAGTTTTACTTGAGAGATCTGGAGTGACGCTCGCTTTATTCGGATATACTATTTTCACCGTTCCTATTTTTGCACCCCTATCTGCCAAGGCAGAAATCATTGCATTAAGCGCTGGTACCAAAAACTTCAGATTGAATCCCGAGCATTCCAAAAATATGTTTCTAGTTTTTTCAGTGATCTGGCCAGAAATATTGGAGTTTATTATCGGCGGTATCGACAGCACTTGACCTCTTGAATCAATGAACATTGGATATTCCTTATAACCATCCAATAGATGTCCGAATTCCTTTCCCTTAGGATGCTTTTGCAGTATCTCTTTTGGAGTCATCTCCTCTACAAATCCCAGAGGAGCAAACTTGACATCATTCGGCTTTACAGTGGTGAATTTTATCGGCGTCTTGATTTTATCCAAATTATAGTAGCCTGCCGCAACTTCTTTCCTATTTCTGCCAAATGTCTGGCAGATTTTTTCCTGCAGCTGGATTAGCTGGGCTAATGCCGCTTCGTTTAATTTTATATCTTTTGCAACTGCACAAACCGTATACGGCCTGACACCTTTCACCTTATTGTCCACTCTGACAACAACTTTTGATTTGCCGACAGGATAATTGGGACAGCCAACCTCTTTCGTATACCTGCCTTTAATTTCCCTTACTACTCCCTCGGCAGACCACAAATCAGGACGATTGGTGTCCTTTATATCAATCTTTACTAAATCACCATCTATGCCATCAATTTCCCCCTTGGCAAATAGGACGGCATCTTTCAATTCCGCTATTGACAATTTCTTTCCAATCAAATCGCACAAATCTTTATGCGAGACTTCTATTGTCGGCATTCAGAACACCTTCTGCCTTCTCAACCAATCCAAATTCTGGCTGAATAAGTGGCGTATATCATGTATCCCGAGTTTGAACATTGCCAATCTGTCAATGCCAATCCCCCATGCAATCACCGGAACATCTACACCTAACGGTCTTGTCAATTCTTCCCTGAAGATTCCAGAACCGCCAAATTCAATCCATCCCAGCTCAGGATGCAAAGCCGATAGCTGGCAGCTTGGCTCTGTAAATGGATAATAGTCTGGAAGGAACTTCACCTTTTCCGCCCCCGCAATTTCTATTGCAAACATCTTCAAAATTCCAAGCAGGTGCTTGAAGTTCAAACTTTCATCAACAACTATCCCTTCAGTTTGATTAAATTCCACTCCATGGGTTGCGTCAATGATGTCGGGCCTGAAGCATCTTGCCAGCGCAAAATATTTTCCTGGAATCTTTGGTTTATTTGCTAGTGTTCGTGCGGATAAGGCAGTCCCATGCGCCCTCGGCATTAATTGCATTGCTTTTCTCGGATCCCACTTGTATCCCCAGCCACTGCTTCCAGCTATTCCATTCTCATGCGCCCTCTTTACATTCCCTGCAACCTTTTTGTCCAGCTTCCCCCACTTTGGATATTTCAATTGATAAGTCTGCGTCCAATCTCTCGCAGGATGATTCTGGGGTTGGAACAATGAGTCAAAGTTCCAAAATTCAGTTTCGACCAAAGGACCAACCATTTCTTCAAAGCCCAGTTCAACCAGCTTCTGCCTGACCTGTCTCAAAAACTGATTATATGGCTGCCTCTTACCCGCATAAATTTTCTTCCCCAACAACTCGACATTGTACGGCTTGAACTTAACCTGCTTCCAAATCCCCGTTTTCAGCAGCTCTGGCGTCAAGTTTGCAACCTCCTTGCCAATTAACTTATCCACATCTCCAATCACAGCCTTCTCAACAAGCCTTCTCTGCAAAAGCACTTCCAGCATCCTGTCTTCTATCGTCTCATTCTTCGATATTTTCTCCAGAGTCTGTTGTTCAGGAATTTCCTTAGGCATTTTCACAAGGAAAATTTCATTCCTTTCCCTGTCAACCCAGCCTTTGTCCATCGCCCACTTCAAAGCTATGGAAAAATTCTTCACATGAGCAATTGCTTTTTCAATCTTGATAGATTTTTTTGGATGCCTGTTCAAGAATTCAACAAGATTCTTTTCGGGCAAACCACCTTCCAAATATTCCTTTCCTTCTTTTGTTAGCTTGTAAAAAATTTCCTTTGTCATAAATTATCCTTGAATTTCGAATAATAAATCTACTTTATACAGAATTAATCCCTCAGCATAATTGAGTCTATTTCTCAAAACGTACCTCATTTTTACGTGAAAAAATAGTTCCTGTTGAGATAACTTTTTTGCCAGATTGTACTGTTTTCCATCCTACAATTAATGGAGGTAATGAACTAATAACGATTATGAGGATGAGTAGTAGTAACAGAGTGAAAAGTAAAGGGTTTCTAACAAACGGCAAGGCGAAAGCAGAAAAGCACGACAATAAAAAAATTCCACTTCTCATGCTATAAATGTGATATTTCCTAGTTTCCTTATGAATATAAAGTAATCCCATAGTAATTTATATATAAATTTACGTTCTTAAGTTTTCTAGTTCACATCTCTCAGCATAAATTTCTCTATTTGATCTTTAGCTTTATCTTTTCTCTTCTGGTATTTTCATAAAGTCGTCGGAAGTCTACTACCGTTAAGTTTAAATAAAAGTTATTTCACAGATTAAATATATCTACAAAATCAACCCCTGAGAACAGAAATGAATTTTCAATAGAGGGATGGGATAATTTTCTAAAGCTATTTTTAATGGATATATTTAAGCTAGACGAAAAGAGAAACAGTCTTTTTATTAAGGGTTTTTTGAATCACAAATTCACAAAAAGCAGGGTAGACAAATTAATTCTCATTGATAAGGGATTAAAACAATCCGAAATTGTCAAGAAATTGAATCTTTCTAGGCAATCAATTTGGTCTATGTCTAATAAATTAGTAGAAAGCAATTTATTACTTAAGTCTAAGAATTATTTTGAATTAACTCCTTTATCTAAATGCTTGATTTCTAAGATTCGGTCAATTTCCTTCTAAGATCTTTTCAGCGATATGTAACATTTTTTTCTTCTTAATTTGATGCTCTTTGATAAATTTTATTATTACCTCTACGGCCAATTCTTTCATCTCACCATCCAACATTTTTCCAGACTTGTAATCATCATAAATCTTTTTCAAGTTCTTGTCATCTTCCATGAAATGATAGTATAATAACTCATAAACAACAGACTGCTCGGGGATACCTCCTAACTTCCTCTGCTCTTCTATGGTGTCCCTACCACCAGTCAAAGCACTCATTACCTTCTTTCTAATCAATTCAGGTGTATCATTCAAAGTCAACATTGACATGGGATCCCGTTTGCTCATCTTACTTTCTCCTTTCAAGGAACGGAAGAATTTATGATAAATTCCAGCTATCGGCATGAATTTGAATTCTGTAGTTTTTTTCACAATATCCCTACATAAAAGTATGTGATACGATTGATCAGCACCTACAGGCACTAATACCATCTTTGGGCCACCGAACTCTGGCAATTGTGGCAACAGCATATCTCCACACTGTGTGAACGCAGCGAAGTACAAGCCCAATTCTCTTTCGCCATATAGATTTTTCATGTGATTCGTAGTAACTTTTCTGCTAAAGAAATAGGCCAAGTTCATTACTCTCTGTTCTTGGGATTGTCTATAGATGTAAGCATTTTTTGGATCTAATCCCAATGCCAATAAATCAGCAACATTGTTAATAGCCACTTTTAGTTGCTCTTCTAAAGGTAGTCCATTATCCACCATGCCCTCCAAGTCCGCTACTGCATAAAAAACCTTTGCTTTGAATTCTTTTTGAAAATAAATTATCTTTTCAGCAGTCATTTTGCTTCCTAAATGAAATTCATTAGTAGGTTTAATTCCAGTCATTATCGCAACAGGTTCTTTCTTTTCAAATGCGTCCAAAAATTTATCAAAGTCAGTATGCGCAAAGTCTATCCCTCTTCTAAGGAAACGATTTGGGTTTTTTATTCTACTTAAAATATTTTTGTCTATTGACTTTAGACCATGTTCGGCTATTAATTTGGAATAATCCTTAACTTCCGATGCTCCGAATGGATCTAAGATATTTTCTACAATATTTAATCACCTTTGACCTCCCATGGTGTGACTACGAATTCTTTAGCCATATCTATCTAACTTTAAATTCTGTGTTTTGGCTTATATCAC
>CAYITO010000006.1:0-27665 GCA_964366355.1 uncultured archaeon | reverse complement strand
AATACGCAAGGTTTTAAAATAAAATAATGAAGAAAGGAGAGCAATGCCTACAAGATTACCGGAACCGTGATGATAAGCAAGCCAGTCGGGGAATTGAAAAAAGAATTGAGCGAAACTAAAGAGGCGATTGATGTGAAAATTAAGAGCTATGAAAAAATGGAAGAAAAGCTTAACTCAAAGCTCAAAGAATTGCAGGTCAGATTACAAGGTGTGATGAAGTGATTGCTATGAATTTATCCCCTGTATTGGCACTATTGGATCAAATTATAAATGACAGGACCGTGCCGAAAAATATAAGAAAGGCCGCGGAGGATTCTAAGTCAATTTTAAACAGTTCCCAGGCCGAACAAGTCAGGATCTCTACTGCAATACACATTCTCGACGAAATAATCAACGATCCGAACATGCCATTGTATACCAGAACTCAAATATGGAATGTTGTAAGCATGTTAGAGCAGGCAAGAAGGCAACTATCCAGCTAATCCTGCCGGCAGATTTTATATATTTAAATTTGAATATCGAATTACATTATTGATGACATGGTTCTTAAAAAAATCTTTGGCAAGGACAGGCAACCTAAGGAAGAGCAAACCGACGAATTTGTCGATTTGAACGAAACCGTGATGAATGAAGATAGCAAGGTTGGAGTCAGGATAGAAACTTTGAAGGATTTCCTGGATGCCGAAAGGATACAGCAGTTTGTAAGGGAGGGGAATGTTATTTTTCTGAGGATAAAAGAGCTTAGAAACAAGGACGTAGCCGAGCTTAAGCGTTCTGTGGAAAAGCTGAAGAAAACATGTGTTGCAATGGACGGCGATATTGCAGGCATCGACGAGGATTTCTTGGTATTAACTCCAAAGTTCGCAAAAGTATATCGCGGCTAAATTCATCGAAATTCGGCTTATCGTGCCACTACCCTTTTGACAACATCTGGCCTAAGCTTCAGAAACACTCTTTGTCCGCAATAACTGCAGCGGATTTTATCTTCTAATTTTGGCGTTATCTTCTTGCATGCAATACACTTGTACATCTAACCACTCCTTGGAAAGTAAGCTTGCCCAGCAAACTTATTATCGCATTTCTTACAAATAAAAATACCGTTTGACACCCTTCTGACATAAGGCAGATTACACCTTGGACATATATGTCTTGCTTTTTGCTTCTTTTCTATCTCCGAAACTTTCTGCCTAACCTTCTTCCCGTATCTAGGGCCGTATCTGCCTGCAGAGCCGATCTTTGACATAAAATCACTTTATAATCTTAAACTCCTTCTTGGTGCTTAAAGTTTCCAAAATCAATTTTATCTGCTCCTCGCTTATAGCTCCTTTAATTTTTCCAGCCTGATACAATTGAACCAAATAGAGCTCTAACTGCGCTGCCAACTCAGGCTTCACCAACTTTATCCTTCCCAGCCTTTCCATCGCCTCTCTGGACAAAATGACTTTCATAACACGCTTCTTTAGTTCCTCCAACTTCTGCTCCTCATTCATTCTTTGCTCACCTTGTAAGCGATGTTGTTCAAAAACTTTCTTCCTTTGCCGGTAACAATCCTTCCCTTCTTGTCTTGTGATTTTTCTATAAGACCCGCCTTCTCCAGCTGCAATAAAATTTTCCTTATAATATTCCCAGAAGATCTTCTGAAATGCGGAGGCGCATGCCCGAATTGCTTCTTGCCGCCAAAATAAGTTCTCAACCTCTGTACACCGACAGGGCCGTTCAAATAGAGCTTTCTAAGTATCGATGCTGATCTTATATACCAGAAATCATCCTGTTCCGGCGGCCTTTGTTTATTTATTCCGGACTTTACAAACTCGATCCAAACGGCAGGCTTTATCTCCTCGACAGTCTTCAGTTCTTCCTTCAATTTGCCTATGAGCTTGGCAGCGGGCACATCATTTACTGAAACCATACTATATCCTTTGGAAACACAAGGTTTTAAAATATGACTATGGGTTTTCTCTGTCCAAAATCAGTAGGGATGCCTGTAAATCTTTTTGCAATTCAAGCATTCAACAACCACAGTCTTAGTTTGGCTGTCGAGTCTTACTTTGGAGCTTACCTCAGGCTTCAATAGAGTGTTGCAATTTTTGCAGAAACTTTTCTTCAGTTCTTTGCTTAATCGCACATTATACCTTAGCCCTATCTTTCTTGCCAATCCAACGTATCTCTTGCTTCTTTCAGGATGTTTCCTAAATTCCTTTTCGGCAAGATCAAACAGGATTTCTATCCTTTCCTTCGCTATTTTCTGCTGCCAGTCGGCCTTTTTTGACCTTCTCATTAATTGATTATTTAGTTTGTAAAAATAAGATGGGGTTGCTGGGATTCGAACCCAGGTCACCAGCTATCTTGCAATTGACCCAAAGCTGAGATCCTAGACCACTCTAGCCATTTGGTAACTAGACGACAACCCCTTACATAATACTATTGTATTAGCTTGATAATTTTATCTAACTCGGGCAAATCAACTAAATCTTCAGCCTTTTCAAAAGCGGCCAACTCTACATCTTTCAGCACTTTCTTGCCATTATTAATTAATCTTGCATTTAGTTTTGACATCATAAATCATGGGGTTGCCGAGATTTGAACTCGGGTCGCCGCCACCCTTACCTCGTGTGTCAAGGCGGAATACTAGACCATTCTAGCCATAGGCAGCTATACTACAACCCCTTACTTCTATATTTGATAACAAATTCCAAATTTAAATTATATGACTGAATTGGAGCGATTAAAGGAAAGCATAACGATCGTCGGCAGAACAAAAGAAGATTCGAGTAAACTTGGCAGCAAGGCTTCTGGATTCATAGGCAAGCATATCGTAGGCACTGGCGAAGATGCGCACTTGACGACGTCTGTTAAAATAGACCTTTTAAAACCTCATGTAATTCTTTGTTCTGGTAAGCGAGGATCCGGCAAAAGCTACTCCATCGCAGTTGTATTGGAAGAACTCCTTAAATTGGATAAGCCATTTGCAGAAAAGACAGCCGCTGTTGTTTTTGATCCTGTGGGTATATATTGGAGCATGAAATTTCCCAATGAGGAGCAGCATGAATTGCTGGCGGAATGGAATTTGGAAGCCGAAGGATTTCCCAATGCTAAAGTTTACGTTCCGTTGGAGCTGAAGGAGGTCTATGAACAAGCAGGCATTCCCGTCGATTATGCCATCTCCATATCGCCCAGAGAATTTTCGCCGGCAGACTGGATTCTTGCATTCAACTTCGAGCCTACAGGCGAGTTTGCAATCAATCTCGAACGGAAAGTTAATGCGCTTTTAGAAGAAGCCACAGATTTTACATTAGATGACATAATTACAAGAATCAGGGATGACGAACAGATATCGCAGCATGTGAAAAATGTTTTGGGAAGTTATTTTGAAGTTGCGAAAGGTTGGGGAATTTTTTCTGTCCGAGGAATGAAGATTTTTGACATCGTCAAGCCAGGAGAAGTTAGTGTAATTGACTTGTCTAGAGTTAAAGGAGAGGAATGGGGTATTAGGAATCTATTGGCGGCATGGATTACAAGGCAGGTTTATCGTGAAAGAGTTATTGCAAGAAAGGAGGAGGAGTTGGCGAAGATTGAAGGGAGGGAACCTAAAGCACTGTTTCCTTTGACGTGGTTGGTTTTTGAAGAAGCTCATAATTTCATAAGTGCAGATAAACAAACTGTTTCATCAGAACCAATAAAGATAATCGCTAAACAAGGGCGGGAGCCTGGGGTGAGTTTGGTGGTAATTAGTCAAATGCCTGCAAAGATTCATTCGGATGTGATATCCCAAACAGATATAGTAATCTCATTCCGGCTGACAAGCAAGATAGATTTACAATCACTACATAGCGTTCACCAAACATACATGGCAGAAGATATAGAGAAAGCAATTAACAAATTACCCAAGTTGCCAGGTAGCGCTTTGATTTTGGATGATACTTTGGAGAAGTTATTTTTAGTCAATATCCGACCAAGACTTAGTCATCATAGTGGAGCAACCGCACAGTTAGCTTAATTTTTAAATTATGTAACAGGTGTTACATTTATGTCGCATATGCGACAAAGCAAACTACAGGAAAAATTTGATATCATTTAGAAAATTAACTATATCTCAAAATTTTAGTCACAGTCCCGATACCTTTGGTCTTGCCCTCCCTAAACACGAATTTGTCGCCTACATCCAGGAATGCCGACCTGTATTTGAATAAAAATTCAACCTTGCCCGTCTCACTGGCTTTCATGTACGTTTTTTCCAACAATCGAACTTTTGCAGTTTCGGCAATTGTCGACAGATGGACTATCGGTTCATATCCATTCGCAATTCTTGTGGGGTGATGCAGGACTAAAATATCTGCCTCAAAGCTCTTTACCGCTCGAGGCTTCAATTGAACATCACATAAAATCATGCCTCTTTCTATTTCGTCGTGTTTAACGCCCCTGATTGCTATGCCAACAACCAATCCGGCATCAGCTTCAGACAAGCGATGGTAATGCATTTCGATGCTCGTGGCTTTTACTTTTTTGAAATTGCTTGCAACATCCGGCCCCAACAGCAGTTCTCTTCCGGCCTGCAACTTGCCCTGCTTTATCGTCCCGGATACAACGGTCCCAACCCCAGTCACGTCATACACCCTGTCTATAAACATCAAAAACGGCCTGTCAACAAGTTTGTTCCTTTGAGGCAACAGTAGCAATAGCTTGTTTAAAAGCGGATATCCTTCCAAAGTAGCAGCTGAAGTTTTCAGAACAGGCACAATCGCATCCAGTTTGTCGATTGCAACCGTTAAGTCATTCTCGTCTTTTATTGCATACGGGATTTTCCCTATGTTTTTCAACAAGTGGTCTATTTGCTGCTCAACCTCTGCTACCCTCTTCTCGCCCATCTTGTCGACTTTTGTGATGCATACTATGGTTGGCAAGCTCATGGCAAGCAATAATCCCAAGTGCTCTTTTGTTATGTGAGTAACACCATCATCAGCGGCTATCACCAATAATCCATAATCTATGTTCTGTCCCACCAACCCACGTATGGTGCTGCGAAGCCAGGCTTCATGGCCAACCGCATCAACAAAGCTTACAACCTTGTCGGCCTTTTCCACTATCTGGGACCTCTCCTTTTTATCCCTGGGATTCTTCAAATGAAGGGGTTCGTTTTTTCTGAACCCCATCAGTGCAAAATGCAAATCAGCCGACAGCCTTCTTTCTATTTCATGCGGCAACACATTAAGATACAGCCAATGGTTGCCGTTTAGGTCCGGTTTACCTGTCATCAATGCTGCAACTAACGTAGACTTCCCATGATGCACATGCCCGGCTACACCTAAGATTATATGATGTTGTATGCCATTGCTTGACAGTTTCTGTATCAAAACTTTGCCAATCAAATCACCATTTTCCTGAAATCTCTCAACTTTAACAATGTCAGAATTGTTTTCCTTTGCAATAGTTTTCAAAACATTCACGGTTTCTTCAAGCTCTAGTTCAGACAGACCTTTTGTCTTGCCAGAATCGTCCACACCAATGATATACACAGCGTTGCCTTTTCCCATTTCCAGCAGGTATTTCATCTGGCTGGCTAGATGTTGTTTCTTGTCTTCTTTCAAATGGACATTTACAGTAAGCCGTTCTTTAAACTCTATATTTTTGTTCTCTTTGCTTGGTATCAGTGCCATAATGAGAATTGGTTTGTCAAAATTAGATTTAAAGTTATCGTTATCTAGAAAATTCATCGTTCTGACTTTTTGAAGAGCCAGAAGAATCGCGCAAGGATTATTATCGCAAGGATAAAAAATAATGATAATAGCCAGAATTATGTCTATGCTTATGTTGAGGATGGGTATTTGGATGGATGTGCATTTGCCACAGTCGGCTGAGTTTCGACGCAATAAAGGGAGACCATTTGCTTTTACTTTAAGCAGAAGCCAGAAAGATGTTAACTTATAACATTTCTATGCTGGACAGGTCATTAAACTGCGGATCTTTCGTAAGAATTTTTAAATCATAAAATAATGAGGTAGATAAAATAATAGAATCCATCATCCCCCAATTTTTAATAGTCTTCTTTCTTTCATAATTTAGTCTACCAGCTGCTGTTACAATCTGAATATTTAAATCCAGAATAGTAGAACCATTGACAATCCCTTGAACATATGCTAATATTTTGTTTTCCAAATTATTTTTTAGGCACCAATTAGCAACTTCTGCAATCGTCACTATACAGGTGTAATTTTCTTCCGATTTCAGAACTTCTTCCACCCTTTTTGAACTTTCTGTACCTGAGAAAAACTCTATCCAAGCAGAACTATCGAATAGCATTACCATCTGTCTACTCTATCTGTCCTATCTCTTTCGAAAGGTTTGGCGCCTTTTGCAGTACCCACCAATTTCAATACATCTTCCAAGCTTCTTCTTTTCAATAAACCAATTTCTATTTCCTCACCTTCTTTTATCTTCGCCTTCTTAGCTAATTCCTTAGGAATTAAAACACCTAAAGATGTCCCAACTCTTCTTACCTTCGCTTTAAACAATTCTGGCATACAATCACTTATTATAATATATTATAATTTATATTTAAAATTATCATTCAATGCCCAATTCTTTTTTTACCTGTTCTAGAGTTCTATATTTTCCCTTTTTCATTTCATCTTCAGATTTCTTTATTGCCTTTAAATCAGATTTAGTCAGCATTTCAATCGGAACTGCACTCTCAACTCTACTCAATCTTCTATTCATTTCTTTAATTTCTTTTAGTAGTTCTTTAGAAGACTTGAATTTCATAAGTTTAATTGAATTTGTTTAATATTCAAGTTATTTGCATTTACTTCAAGCAGAAGCCAGATGTTTGCTATATCAAAGATTAGGAAATCCTGCAATCCCGAGGCAAAAGTGCTCAAGTTCCCGAATAAAAAGGCTTTTAAGGCCAGAAATACTAATTAGTAGTAGTATATTGCTAATAATAGGAATTGGTAGTAATGGCAAGGATATTCCCAATAATTTTGGATGATGAACTAAATAAGAAAATTGAAGGGTACATGTTAAAGCATAACATCGACAAGAAAAAAGACTGTATTCTGCTGTTAATCAAGCGAGGTTTGGGTTACAGTGATTGAGACGGTTTTGTATAACCTTTTGATTTGGCTAGAAATTGTTTTTAATGCGGTCTTTCGTTATGCAAGGAAGGATAAAAAATGTGCTTGAATGGAAGAGCTTGTTTAAAATTTGTGATATACACTAGAATCCCATATCACGATACAGGGTTAATGTATTATGAAGAGTAGATAATGGTGATTATATCAAATATTATCTATTGCTTATAGTAATATTTTTGCTCGTTAGTTCTATTTTATTTATTTTATTCTTTATAAAATCAAAGGAACCAAAAATACAAATAACTACTATCAGTGCTAAAAAACTCGCTGAAATTGAAGAACAAAGAAATATTGTTGTGGATAGTGCTGATTACATCGACAAATATTTTAACTGGAAATTCAACGAAATAAACAACACCAACTGGAATGCGACATTTAAAATTGATGATATATTTTTAAATAATATAAACAGGTGCACACGCCAGCTGTTGAACCAGACATGCTGGAATGGATTAAAAAATACTTATCTGCCGGATTCGGATGTGACAAAATTAAGAATAGATTTGCTCAACATCAGCAATTATCCCTTGAGGAATACAACTGAGATGAAATTTACGGGGTTTAAATTGAACTTGACTAGGGGTGAGGGCAATTTTGATATATTATTTCCAAGTGGCTTTCAAGACGCCAACGCCACTTTGGGCTTCGGCTCCACCAATATAACCACAACTACTGACACCGTTCCCTTTCAAAACAATGCAAGAGCAATATGCCGAACTACTAACCGCGTTCACATGGTCTGGGCTGACGGAGGCAACGTGCAATACAAGAATTTCACGGACAATACAAGCATAACAGGAATAAAATCATCGCGGCTGGATGGGAACGGCACTGAAGATGATTTGGGAGCCGTTGGAATACCAGCCATAGCCTGCAAAGGCAGCAGTGTGTTTGCTGCCTGGACTACTGGAATCGGGGTATTTTATATGAACTCCACCAACGAGGGGGCGACTTGGACAAGCAACACTACCATAATATTGAACAGCACACCGATTACATTTGTCCAAAAAGCACAAGGTGAAAGCACAGATACTACTCTTGATTTGACTCTTACTAACGTAGTGGCTGGCAACCTGCTCGTTGTAGCTGGGTCTATCAACAGCCAAAGCCGAACTCTCTCTGTCTCTGACGATAGAGGCAATACTTGGACGGGAATTGCTTCAAACCCCCAGCTTACGGCGGGCACTAGTGGCCATGGCTATATCTGGTATGCCGAAAATGTTTTTGGCGGAACTACTGTCATTACAATCACGAAATCATCTACTGGCGCCACTCTTGAGGGCGCGGCTCACGAATATTCGGGCATTGCTCCAAGCGGGGCTTTGGATGTGCAGGCAGGAGCAGGCGGCGCAAGCGCCTCGCCCGATAGCGGCAGTGTTGTTACAACCCGGGCGGATGAGTTGATTTTTGCATCTTCCTACACTCCAGCCAACGCTAAGACTTACTCGGCAGATACCAGTTTTACCCTGCGGGTGCAGCAGCCCACTGCCCCAAGCTCGGGAAAGTTGGGAACAGAAGACCAAATTGTATCGGCAATCGGCACTTATTCGGGCGGTCCTGAAATAAGCAGTTCTACCAATTGGGGGGCTCAGATTGCCACATTTAAAGCTCCTGCCGCCACAGCCCCGCGATGGAATAGAATTTATGGCACAGACACCATAGGCGCGGATTTCTCTGTGGCATATGGAACAAATGACAATGTCTGGATTGCTTTTGTTCATGACATAGGAGCTTCCGAAATCGTGAATGTGACAAATTCAAGCCGTTACGGAGGCACCGACCCTGTAGTAACCCGCCAGAACATGTCAAGCGACATAAATGCAGGAAGCGCTGTTTCGATATACGTCAATTCTTCAGTATTTCCAGAGAAGATATTTGTAGCTTCAAAAAATGATATTCTTGATGATTTGGAATTTAACAGAAGCCTTGACGGGGGGGCGACATGGTCTGGAAGCAGTGTAATAGTTGGCAGTTTTGGGATTTCACTGGACATCATCCAGTTCAACAGCTCGTTATTGGTTGTTGCGGGGCAGGATGTCAACGCCAATGACATACTCATCTCCAACTCGACCAACAACGGCACTTCATGGAATCCGTCATTCAGGGCGGACACCATAGGCGCAGGCACAAGCAAGGCACAAGAACCTTCATTAGCCACAGACTACAGCAACCTTTATATTTTCTGGCAGCAGAATGACACCACCAGTGTGCCCGGAAGCAACTGGAATGTCTATTATAGGAAATGGAACGAGACAAGCGGCTGGGATGGTGTAAGATTGTGGCAGAATTTAAGCTCAACAGGCAGCAGCTTGACTCCATTTCCGAATGCAAGGATTGACAACTCCTCTGCGAATTATATTGAAGTCATATTTGCCAACAGGAGCGGGACCGCTGGAGGCATCGATATAATTTATGATTTCATCAACCTGACATCTGTTGCAGCCGGTGCAGCAGCAGACACTACACTGCCTCAATTCTCAAGCAATTCAACAAATTCCACCACAGCAGACACCTTCGTCAATTTCACTATAACAGTAACAGATGACACTGGCCTTTCAGGCTATGTCTTTGAAAGCAACAATTCGGGGCGATTTCTAAACTCATCATTCGTCTCATTTTCAGGAACAAGTGCTACAGCTTGGAATGTCACAAGATTGAATGCAACCGGCGGCGCGCAAGTGCAATGGCGTTTCTATGCCAATGACACGAGCAATAACAGGAATGTATCAGAAACTTATAATCTGACAACTATTGATGGAACACGTCCAACTTGGTCTAATAATAGAACTAATTCTACCCTAGCCGGCACTTTCGTCAACCATTCAGCATTACTATCAGATGAAACAGGATTAGATTACTACATATTTGAATTTTGGAATGGGACAAATACAGGAACAAACATATCAACCGTAGATATATCTGGAACTGCTGCAACTGCCAACCAGTCTGTTGTAACAAATTCAACTGTAGGAACTGCAGTCAGATGGCGATACTACTTTAATGATACTGCAAACAATTGGAATGCTACATTTCTGTTTAATTATACAACAGCAAACTTAAGTATAGCAGTCGAAGCTGGCGGTCCGTATACAGGCGCTACAGCAACTGTAGTGATTGCAGGTAATATAACAGATGGGAGTGGAAATGCAATCGCTAATGCTACTGTTACGGTAGACATATTCAAAGCAAACAACCTTACAAATAGATTAGGCAGAGTTGTAACAAATTCAAGCGGGGATGGCAAATACTTTGCTACATTTAACAATCTTGACATAGCTGCATATAGAGTCAATGTTACTGCAGAATACCTGACATTAAGTGCTAACGCTATCGATGTTTTTGATATAGTCAGCATAGTTGACAATTGCCAAACAAAAACTATAACCTTACGCGGGAAGGTACTGGACACAACTACAGGATTGAAAATACCGTCGGGAACTGCGAGTCTTACGGTCCAGGAGACAGGCGATAAAACAGACACGTCAGTCGTGGACGGTGCTTGGAGTGTGGAAATGACTTCATGCGTTGTATCCTGCAATACCTACACTTTGACAGTCAAGCTTACAGACAATCTGTTAAAGTTTTCATTGTCTGAGCTTAAGTTTGTTGCCCCTTAGAAATTTTAAAGCAGCAAAATTCATATTAAGAATATGAAGATTCCCACAGATGCTTTTGAAAATTATTTCATATCCGCAGCAGTTTTGTCGATTTTTTTAATTGTAGTTATCACATCCACATCAGCCTTTGAGGTGACATGTGAAGCCGGAGGGCCCTATGGGAGGAATGCGACAATTAACGTACTGGGCAATGTAACCGACAATTCTGCCGGGGCCGTCGCGAATGTAACCATCAACATCAGCACTGGCGGCACACAAAAAGCTAACAATAACTTAACATCCGAAAGCGGTGGTCAATACCAAACTGCATTCATTACAAATTTAGATATCGCCACATACACAGTCGCGATCAGCGCCAAGGCAAACACAACCAGCGTATATTGTACTGATACAGTCTCAGTCCAGCTTGGCCTCAATACATCATGTTCAAACAGAGTTCTCAGATTTGAAGGCACAGGCATATACTCTTCCAATGGGAATATGGTGACTACAGGAAATGCAACTGCCGGACTAGCTGAAGAGCGAATATCAAATTCCTCAACGATGAATTCTACTGGCGAGTTTGTAGTTCCAATCACTGTTTGCGTGAAGAAAGGGAGCAGGTACACGCTTAATTTAATCATCGACGACGGTCAAGGCAAGAGGGGTTTCCTGCAGCAGATTTTTGTAGCCCCGTAAATGGACAGAAACAATTTAAGTATATTAAAATTTAACAATTATTGCTGATGCTATGGATTTTCAGATGTTCAGTGAAAAGTACAGGCCGCGGAAGTTAAGCGATGTGATCAACCAAACGCATGCGATTGATAGGATTAAAGCATTTGTCAAGGAAAAGAACATACCAAATCTTCTTTTTACCGGGCCATCAGGCACGGGGAAAACCAGCACAACACTGTGCATCGCCAAGGAATTGTATGGGAATGCTTGGAGGCAGAATGTTTTGGAGCTCAATGCCAGCGATGAGAGGGGAATTGACGTAGTAAGAGGCAAGGTGAAGGATTTTGCAAGAACTGTTTCACTCGGTGCGATACCTTTCAAGATTATAATTCTGGATGAGAGCGACGCCTTGACTACAGAAGCGCAGCATGCATTAAGAAGGACAATGGAAGATTATTCCAGAGTAACTCGCTTCATTTTGATTGCAAACTATTCATCAAGGATAATCGAGCCCATCCAAAGCAGGTGTGCAACTTTCAAATTCAAGATGCTTTCCGAGGCTGACATCAAAAAATTCATTGGAAAAATAGTTGATGGCGAAAATTTAAAAATCACAGATGACGCAATCAATTCAATCATCTACATCGGCGAAGGCGACTTGAGGAAGGTTTCGAACTTGTTGCAGGCAGTTGCAGTCATGGGCGAAAAAATTACCGAGGAAGTTGTCTATGATGTTGCAAGCAAAGCCAGGCCTACTGATGTAAAGGAGATGATGGAACTCGCTTTGAAAGGCAAATTCCAGGATGCCAGAGAAGTTTTGCATGATTTGATTTTACGGCAAGGATTATCAGGCAGCGACATCATAGCCGAAATACATAGGCAGATGTATTCCTTGGATGGCATGCCTGAAGAAAAGAAGGTGCAGTTGATAGAAAAATGCGGCGAATACGAATTTAGACTGAGCCAGGGAAGTAATGAATTAATCCAAATCGAAGCCCTTCTATCACAATTCACGTTGCTTTCTAGAAAGTAGAATTCCATGTGGACTCAAAAATACAACCCAAAGAACTTGAATGAATTCATAGGCCAGAAGGAAGCCGTCAAAATTTTTACAGATTGGATTAAAAAGCGCCCTAAAGGAAAAGCTCTTTTGTTCCATGGGCCTCCTGGCATCGGCAAATCGGTATTGTTGGAAGCTTACGCCGCGGAAAGCGATTCGGAATTGATTCAAATGAACGCGTCAGACCACCGAAATGCCAAGCAAATCAGGGAAGTCATTGGAAAGTCAGTTGCCCAGCAGACCTTGTTCAAGAAAGGGAAAATTTTCTTCATCGACGAAGTTGATGGGCTATTCGGCCGGGAAGATTACGGCGGTGCTGGAGAACTGATCAATATGATAAAACTATCCCACTACCCAATTATATTGGCAGCCAACAACCCTTACAATCCTAGGCTAAGAGCGCTTCTATCTTATTGTCAGGTTGTGAAATTCGGGAAAATATCCGTCTGGGACATTGAAAGGCGATTGAAAGAAATTTGCAGGCAGGAAGAAATTTCTTGTGATGAAAACATCTTGAGGCAACTTGCAAGAGTATCGGATGGCGATCTCCGTTCTGCAATAAACGATTTGGAAATTATTTCAGCAGGAAGGAGTCAAATTTCCATGAATGATTTGGAAGAGCTAGGCTCTCGTGAGCGTGAGAGAAACATCTTCGACGCACTAAAAATAATCTTCAAGACAAAATCTGCATTGGGTGCAAAGCTCGCAATAAACAATGTTGACAAAGATCCTGATGAAATTTTTTGGTGGATAGAAAACAACATATCCAACGAATATGAAAATCCCGAAGAATTGGCAATTGCATTTGATGCATTGAGCAGGGCGGACATATTCAAACGCAGAATCTTCTATAGACAGAACAGACGTTTGCAGTCCTATATGATCGATATGATGACTGCTGGCGTGGCAACAGCGAAGAAGGAACCATATAGGAAATTCGTGAAATACCAGTATCCGAGCAATATAGCAATTTTAGGTAGCACCAAGCAAGTGAGAAAGGACGTGGCGGAGCTCAACAAAAAACTTTCCAATTACTTCCATTGTTCATCAAGAAAATTCAAGTCACAAATTCTACCTTATTTGCAGATGATGCTGCGAGATAAGAAATTCAAAGAAGGCTTTCTGTCCAATTTCGAAATGAGTAACACTGATTTAAAACTACTGTTTCCGTGAAACAAAGTCCGAATTCACGAATGCCGACGGCGATTCCAAGGATAAATGAATTTTTGTTTCCAATATACTATCAACGCATGGCTGCACCACTTCATAATCAAAATCCACTTTGATATTTTTAGTTGCAGAAAATTCTTGTATAAAGTTTTTGTATTCATCCAGGTTGAACTGCAGCTCGTCGCAATTTCTGCTTGAACTGACTGTAGTAACCGCCTTTTCTTTTATGTTGTTAAATAGAAACGGTTCCTCTGCTAATGCAGCAAATGATGTGTCAACAACTGATAGGGGTTCAAGCCATCTGCTTACAAGCAGTAAAATTGACACTATAATAAATGCCGATAAAACAAAAAACTGTGCCTTCCTAGATCTTAGCAAACTGCGCATGCGGGACGTCATCAATTAGAATAATATTTTCCTTTGTTATAAATCCATTTTTCTTGGCAAGCGCCACTATATTCTTCCCAAAAATATTCCCGATGGTTGCCTTTTCCATAAGCTTTATAGCTATTCTCTCGTCAACCAGCTTTTCACCATAAAAGCTTTTTGTTACCTTGATTTTCAGCCCCCTCCATCCGAGCTCTTTATCCAATAAATTCTCGTCGCATATTGCAACTACTATCTCGTATCTTGTTCGAAATGCTTTGGCCCAGAACATGTTATCTCTACAGAATTTTTATTGGAGTCTTGTTGCCACACGCTTCGCATACCATCAGCATGAGCCTGTCTTCCTTTACCAGTTTTGTATCCGGCTCGCCGCAGACTTTGCAACTCACAAACTCCTGCACATAACTTTCAATCTTTCTCCTCAAATTTTCCCTCGACAGCCTAGTATCCAGCGTCAAAACATTAACTTTGACGCTTCCACGCGTAGCCAACTCCTTGAACAAATATCTAGCCAGATGTCTGGGTTCTCTTCTCAAAACCGCCAGCAGGTCTCCAAAATTTTTTAAAATAGTTTTATTTCCTTGTTGCTCAACAACAAGTTCTGGTATAACAAATCTATCTTTGGATGCTTCCTTCTTTGGAAGACTTTCTTCTGCCTTCTTCAACAATTTGCCGTAGTCAAATTCCATATTATTACCTGATGTTGGAGGTTTATATTTTCTTCAGCTTGCCAGGATGCGGTTCAAAGATGTCTCCATCATCCAGAAGTTCAGTCAGTGCATTTTCCACAACACTCTCGGGCAGATTCAATGTTTCAAATAACTTGTTAACCTCCACACCATCCCCCTTGTCCAAAGTCTGCATCAGATCCAAAATTTCAGGCTTGTAATCCACAGCAGCACTGCGTATAACTTCCAGTGATTCTTCATCAAATCCATATGTCTGCGCATAAATTTTCAATTCTTCCTCGGGCATTGAATGCGCTAATTTTCTCAGTTCGTCTGCAATCCTCTTCTGCTCAATTAGACCCTTCAATATCTCAAGCTTGTGTTTAATTTCATAATTCGGCTCAACCTTTTTCACAATTTCCGAATTGACATAGACCTCACCTTGATATTCACTTATCTTGCCTATCACCAAAACCGCATCCCCCAATTCAACATCTTTTATCATGCCGGCATTCTTGAATGCTTTGATCCTTACAATTCCGCTCCCGTCATCTATCATCGCAGTTGCATAATTCCCATCTTCGCGCTCAAACTTGTCTACAACAGTTGCAACAAGATTCACCCTCGATAGGTTTTCTCCAAATTGTGTAATCACATAACTCGGCTTCATTTCATCCTTGCTGCCAGGGAAAAATTTCCCAGTGACAATGTCAGATATCCTAACCCTTTTCGCCGGCAAACTACTTACCACATCATCGCACCTTCGAATAGAAATCAATCTTCGGGCTGTATATTACGCCTTCCTGCTGCATCTTCCTTAAAATCTCCTCAGGATTTTCCACGCCCTCGTCTCTAGCCTTCTTGATTATGTCCGCGGCAGGTATTTCCTTGCCGTACAGCTCTGTCAGCTCGTCAAGCGCATCAAACATTATCCTTATCTTGCTTCTTTGGGCAGACGTAGCCCTCGCCCCCTCCGCCCTGTCTATGTCAATCATCCCAGTCTCATGTTCGAAGCCAAACTGCCTCAACGAGGCTTTCATCAAAGTTATTGCACGCAACGCATCCTCTTTTATCACCTCAGTTCTCAACTGTATCTTTGCCGAAGCCTCTGCAAGCCTTATCAGCGCCTCATATTGTCGCGGCGTGATAGCTATTGGCGACTCTTCACCAGAACGTTCTCTAAGGCTCAGATAGAACTGCTTTATTTCGTCCGCCGCTTCTCTGGAAAGCTTCGGATGGCAATTTTTGCGCGCATATGCAACATATTTCTTGAAGAAATCATTGTTAATAATTGGTGCGGTCTCCTCGCCGCCGAAATGGCGCGATTGCAAAATATGTTCAGTAACTTTCGCATCGATTTCGGGGTTCGGTATATCCCTCAATGCAAATTTCAGGTCGAATCTGGACAGGATAGTTTCCGGTATATCTATTTGCTCCTTGATTGGAAGATACGGGTCAAACCTGCCGAATTTAGGATTACCGCCCGCCAAAATAGTGGTCATTGCCGGCAGCGTTGCAAGTATGTTCGCCTTGGCAATTGAAATTGTCTGTTGCTCCATCATTTCATGTAACGCCACCTGATCGGTTTTTTCAATTTTTTCAAATTCATCTATCGCGCATAAACTTCTGTTTGTCATAACCAATGCTCCTGCTTCAAGAACCCATCCTCCCAAAAATTCCTCGTCCTTTACAACAGTTGCAGTCAATCCCGCTCCAGTAACTCCCTTCCCACTAACGTATCTGCCCCTTGGAATCAATCCGGAAACAACTTTCATTAATACGCTTTTTGCGGTTGATGGGTCGCCGACCAAAAGTGTGTGAATGTTCCCTCTAACTCTTGACCGGTCCTTTTGTATGTGCATCTCGCCGCCGAATAGCTGCAATGTTATCGCCTCTTTGATTTCTTCCAGTCCGTAGATGGCGGGCGAGACTGAATTTATCAGCTTGCTGTATATTTCAGGATCTCTGGCCAGTTCCAAAATCTTTTGCTCATCTCCCGAAGTTATTTCCAGTTCTTCCCATTCGATTTCAACCGATTCAACATGATTTGCTTCGAGATAAATTTCCATTTGTCTTGATGCCGAGCCTTTCAACCTTCTTGGCAATTCCTTTAAAATTCCCACAACCTTAATCCTGTTGCCCGGCTCGGTTTTGTTCTGCATCTTCGGGGACGTCAAATCCTCCTTCAGATAAATTCTCAGGTTCGATGGCCTTTCACCTTCTGTGATTTCATACGGCTCTTCTACGACAACCCACCTCGCATCATACAGTTTCTGACCTATTAGCTTGAACGACTTCCTGTTTCCGCACGCAGGATTTTCACATTCGAACGGCGCCTTCACAATTCTATCAGTCTGGATTATTGTCATCTTGCTTCCACAATCCAGGCACTCAAAAATTGCTTCGCTGACTTCAGGCCTGACTTCGCTTGCACGCTTTATCATTCCATCTATGACAATCATTTTTGCAATGTGTTCTGCACGCACGTTTCTAATTCTTATCTCCTTGTTTTCTGGCAGGTTATAGAATCTTACACGCAGTTTAGCATCAACGAATCCAATATCGATTTGTTTCAATGCATCTTCGGCAATCGCTATTGTTTCCTCCGGATTTTCAAGTAGATAATCTGTGAGATCAACATCGAACTTATCCAGAAAAGAAAAATTAATATTAATCGACTTTTTATGTTCATCGACAAGATTCATGAGTTCCTCTTTGTAAAATTCGTTGAAGAATTCCGAAAATTTGTCTAGTAAAGTTTCCCTTTCCATGGCTATAAGAATATAAAATCGGATTATTTAATACTTTTCTGTAACTGAAATAATTCAGAAAGAAGTTGGAATTGCCCTACTTGGCCTTTACCAGAGCTTTGAGCGATTTTAGCTTTTTGTAGACTTTTTCTACTGCAATGTTTACATCCTTAATGGTTCTACCGCCTGTGCAGACAATCTTGCCAGAACCAAAAAGCAAGAAGGCAACCTTCGGATCTACCATCCTATACACCAATCCAGGAAACTGTTCCGGCTCGTATTCGGAATTTTCAAGGTTGTATGCTATCTTATCCAATTTTAAATTTCCGTCAAGCTTCGCAGAGGCAACAATATTTTCCACCTGGGCTTTATATCCCCTAGGAACTTTGACGCCAGTCTTCTCAACTATCTTCACGACTTTCTTGAAAACTTCGTTGACATCGTCCAAACTTCTGGCGCCTGTGCAAACAATCTTTCCTGAGCCAAAAATCAATGCAGCAGCCTTTGGCTTGTCAATCCTATACACCAATCCAGGAAACTGTTCCGGCTCGTATTCCATACCTTCCATTGTTGATACAATTTTTTCCAAGGGCACTTCGACGCCCAATGCCACAGAAGCAACAATATTTTCTACTCTTATGTTAAAAGCCAAGACAACCACTTATTAGGTATATATTTGTATGGAAAGGTTTAAATAGGCATTTTTTATGCTTTCGAAACCTTTTTAATAACCTAGCTCAGATGATTCTCAAATTCAAGTAAAAATCCATTCAGTTTCCATGCAGGAATAATTAAGGTGTTATTTTCTTTTGACAGTTCTTCCTCGAAAAGCGTAACTATCAGGGGATAGAATTTCGACTTCGAGTTTATGCCCAGTATTTGATTTGCAATTAAATTCTTCTTAAGAAACTTCTTCAGTTCTACCAATCTTTTTTCCTGCTTCACCACAGCATTCTTCAACCCAGATTTTTTATATCGTCCCTTATTCCATTCCTTGCAGTCAATGCACAGCACATAGCGATTGTTGCTTGCAAGCAAATCAATTTCATACCGATTCTTTGTCTTGAATCTAAAGTTCTGCTTCACCAGAAACCCATTGCTTCTGAAAATTTCCGCTATGAAGCCTTCAAACTCTTTCCAGTTAAATTTTCCCACAATATCTTCTAATTGTTTCCCTTCCGACAAGCCAGTTCTTATTTTTTCAAAATCAATCATGATTCTCTTCGAATATTTAATTTCGGAAAAAAGAATACTTAAAGAGCATAAAAAATTAATTAGTTGATAACTGGAGGTTAAAAAATTGTGAAAAATACTAACGAGTTGACAGACAGCCTAATCACCGGCATAGACGAAACCTCCTGTTAAAGAGGCGTCAAGCAGGCCGGGGTGCACTACTAGGTCCTATGGTGATAGCTGGCGTGACAGTACCAAGATCCAATGAGAAGGAATTGAAAAGGATTGGTGTAAATGATTCTAAACTGCTGTCGCCCAAAAGGCGAGAGGAACTCTATCCAAAGATAGAAGAGCTGTCAACAAACATCTCGATAATGAGCGTCCAGCCATGCAAGATAGACAATTATCGCGCGATGGGAGTTAATCTGGATAAGATAGAAGCAATGAGGATGGCCCAGATAATAGACATCAACTTGAACAGCAAAATTTACGTCGATTCTTTGCAGCAAAATTCCAAGAAATTCAAGCAGCTGATTGTCAGTTTTCTCCAGAATAAAAACGCCGACTTGATAGTAGAAAATTATATGGACGAATCAATTACAGTAGTAGGTGCCGCTTCTATCATTGCCAAGGTCGAACGTGACAAGGCAATCAAAGAATTGCAGCAGCAAGTCGGACAGCCTATCGGCGTCGGCTACAGCCATGATCCAGTTACGATCAAATTTGTAGAAGATTTGATAAAACAGACCAAAGGCAAGTTGCCTGAATATGTTAGGAAGTCTTGGGTGACGACTGAGATGCTGCTGGAAAAAGCATGGCAGAGGAAGGTGAAGGATTTCTTCTTGGGCAGAAAGGAAGAATGCAGGGAGGAAGCTGCGTGAAATTAAGCCAGATGTTAACTCTAGC
The DNA here is from genome assembly GCA_964366355.1 of uncultured archaeon. Classification (GTDB taxonomy): domain Archaea; phylum Aenigmatarchaeota; class Aenigmatarchaeia; order CG10238-14; family SCSR01; genus JACQIA01. The sequence continues at coordinate 8,147 of CAYITO010000006.1, read as the reverse complement.
CTATACGGGTCTTGGAATAGTGGCAGGTTATATTTCGAACGCGTTTGAAAATCGCGCAGTTGCAATCCTATCCGCTTTTTTGATTTACATGATAACTTATGTTCTTCTGCTTAAGATAATATCATACAAAAAGCGAAGCTGGTTGGTTAGCAACACTTTAATAACTTTTATTTTAGTTTGGTTGGTAGTATGGATATTTTTGTTTAATACAAGGTGAAAAAATGAACCGCACTCATTTTACCAATGAATTGACTAAGTCTGTCGGCAAAGAAGTTGTAGTGACTGGATGGTGTTATGATGTTAGGCGTCTTGGTGGTATAAGCTTCCTTTTACTCAGAGATAGAGAAGGATTGGTGCAAATCACAGCACATAAGGACAAAGCCCCCGCAAGCATGACGAAAATTTTCGAGAAATTACATCAAGAAGATGTCATTGGCGTGAGAGGCAAAGTTGTCAAAAGCACCAAAACAAAATCAGGCGTGGAGATTATTCCTTCGGAAATAGTAATCATAAATAAATCGCAAACACCATTGCCCCTGGACCCTAGGGAAGTGACAAAGGCCAACTTAGATACGCAACTGGATTGGAGGTTTCTTTACTTCAGAACTAAGGAAGCGAAAGCTATTTTCAAAATCCAAACCACAATTTTGAAGGCATTCAGAAATTTCTTTCTCGATAGAGGATATATGGAAATGCAGGCTCCAGTTATAATTTCGTCAGCAAGCGAAGGCGGAGCAGAATTGTTCACGCTTCCTTATTTTGAGAAGCAGGCATTCTTAGCACAATCACCGCAGTTATACAAGCAGATGGGCGCGATATCGTTTGAAAAGGTATTTGTCGTCGTCCCAGTATTCCGTGCCGAGAAGTTCGATCAACCAACACATTTGAATGAAATACGTCAGATGGACATAGAGCAGGCATTTGCCACCGATGAGGATGTTATGAAAATTTTAGAAGAGGTGTTCCTGCATATCTTGAAGCAGGTCAATGACGACTGCAAGGAAGAGTTGGAAGTTTTAGGCCGTGAGTTGAAAATACCCAAGCTTCCATTGAAAAGAATCACATATACAAATGCGATTGATATGCTGAAGAAGGGTGGAGAAAAAATTGGATGGGGCGATGATTTTTCCAAGACTCAGGAGAGGCTGCTGACAAAGTCGGTCGGCGAGCACACGTTTTTCATCAAAGATTGGCCCACGGCGATAAAACCATTCTACGCATTTCCATATGAAGACAATCCAAAAATTTGCAGGGCGTTTGATTTGATCTATGACGGCGTTGAAGTCTGCTCCGGGACGCAGCGAATGCACATTCCAGAATTGTTGGTAAAGCAGTTGAAGGCAAAGGGCATGAACCCGGACAATTTCAAATATTATGTTGATGCATTTAAATATGGCAGTCCTTTCCATTCGGGCTGGTCGATTGGATTGGAAAGATTAACAATGGAAATTACCGGCAGGAGCAACATAAAGGAAGTTACAATGTTTCCGAGAGACAGGAACAGAATCACGCCGTAAGGAATTTTTATTAATTCATGTATTTTTACTATCGAAAAGTTTGTTGATAGTGTGATACGTATCACATTTATGAAAGAGTTCTTGCTAATCTTGGAAGAGAGATTTGTATTCTAAAGCTCATTTTTTATTCGTCATGAGCAGAATTGAAGCCTCTATGTGGCTGCAATATACTTCCTTTAAACTCCCAAACTTGCAATCGCAAAGAAAATTGTTCTTTTCCCTGTCAAAAATCACCGAATGCTCTTCAGAATCTCCTTTCACTTTAAAGTGCATCCTTTTGTCGGTCTCCAAATCTAATTTGGTCCTGCCTTCTTTGAAAATCTGCAACGCCTTCTTCTCTATACCCTTGGAAATCTTCATAATTATCTATAGGGTAATTTAATTAATGAAACTAACGTTGCTCCTGATAGCTTTAAATGTGATTGCATTCTTGTACAGCTCCGCAGATTTTGATTATTACATCAAAAATTACGGCTTCAATTCAAAGAATTTCCTATCAGGCAATTACTATGTGATGATTACTTCCATGTTTTTGCATCTAAATCTAGGCCACTTGGTTGGCAACATGATCGCCTTGTTTTTCTTGGGCTGGACAATAGAGAAAAACGTTAACAATTGGCTGTACCTTTTTGTTTATTTCCTATCGGGAGCGTTCGCAAATCTTTCAATAATGCTTCCAATATTCGGATACACCCCCCAGACAGTTGCAATCGGTGCATCGGCCGCGATAGCTGGTCTGGTCGGCTTGGGCACATTAATGTGTCCAGGCAAGTTTGTCATATATCCTACCGCATTACCCTTGCCGTTCATTGTCGCAGGCGCAATTTTCCTTCTAGTTAACCTATCCAATATTTTCGTGCCTTCGATTGTTGCCTATCCTGCCCATGTTTTTGGGATGTTGTCGGGAGGTTTCTTCGGTCTGCTCTTTGGTGAGGATAGAAAGAAGAGGTTGTTCGTTTTCGTACTCCTTTTGGTGCTGATTTCAACCTTGCCTTTATTTATCGGCTATTTCAGATAAGGAAGGATTTTAATTCTTTCAAATCTAAACTAGTATTGTGATAAACCGAATAACCATTGCCTTGACTGTTATATTTCTGGCCACGTTCCTTAGTACCACTTCCCACGCGCAGGGATGTACAAGATTGAAGCCAACAATAATGGTCTCCCCCAGCTCTATTTCAGGACCTTCTGACATCACTTATTTCCTGACCTTGACAGTAAGAAACGAGGACACGCAAGCTTGCGGTTTTACTAGCTTTAGCATCGAGACATCTCTTCCTACAGGTTGGACTTCTTTCATTCGTGTAACACCCAAATCAATATTCCCGCAACAATCAGAAATTGTAACAATTGACATTACTGTCCCGAAAGATGCTGTAAGACAGCAGCATCAAGCTATAATTGTTGTTAAGTCGCCAAACCATGACACACCAGCTTTAAGGTCGTCTGTCACTTCATTGATTACAATCAGGGACGAGCCAAAAACTTGCACAATATCTGTGGATGATATAATTTTTAGAAAAGGCAATACCGACGTAGAAAAATCAATATTTTGCTTGAAAGAGACGGGTGATGTTGATGCAAAAATTTCGCTAAGAGGCAACACAGAAGGGCAAGTTTCTGTAGATTTGTTAATTGACGGAAAATTAGTTGGCTCAAGTTTAGTCAGCATCAAGCCTGATAATTTCGCCTCTTTAACTTTCAATAACAGCATTAACACACAAGCCTTTGGAAAATCAACACCGAATGTAAAAATTGTCGCAAAGACAGCTTGCGCTTCATCGGAAGCAACTAGGGAAAAAAGGTTTGAAATTGATATCTGTGATCCAAGCTGCCTGTTTACAACATCAATCGCCGCTCCCTTGGAAAAGGGAATTGATAGGGATTTAATTACTTCAGTCTATACACGAAATATTGGAAATAAAGAAAATTTGATTGCGATAGAATCTGCTGTATGTAGAGAAGCTACATGCATACCGATGGTTTGTGAGATATCTTCTGTAAAACTACAGCCGGAGGAATCTAAAAGCTATTCATGTAAATATAAGGTTAGAGATACAGGCACACATGCTATAGAAACTAAGATATTCGCATGTGGCAAAGAAGAAACACAGGCAAAATCATTCTTTGGATTGACAACAACTCCAATTACACCTGGAGTACTAGCACCCGGAGAATGTAAAGTCGAACCCTTACCAGAATTCCGATGCAACGGCAGCATTAGACAACGATTATCCAGAAATTCCGATTGCTCGACTACTTGGATTTATTCACAATATTGTCCCAATGGTTGTACTGGGGGATTATGCATATCATCGGGTGAGGATGTTCGTGGCTTCGAGCCCATAGTGACATTGGACAAAGGATTTGAAAGCGGAATTGGTTCTGATGCCCTGCTGTCATTTGAAATAGAAAATTCTATAACTAGTCCGGCCAAATTTGACATCAAAGTCAGTGGCGCTGCAGCCAAATGGATAAGCGTGCCCTCGTCAATCATCGTAGGTGAAAAATCCAGAGAGCAAGTATCATTCTCCGCATCTGTACCGAGCGATGTTCAGCCAGGCGATTATGATTTTACGATTAACGTGTCTACTGGTGCAAGATCAGTATCCAAATCCTCCTCACTTAAAGTGGTAGAAGGAACTGCTCAGGCAATTCCGACAGAAATGGTTGTTGTGTTGGTTATAGTAGTGATTATGGTTTTCATTTTATTGCGTTTCCTAGGAGCGAGACCGAGCAGGAAAGAAGCTTTTTAAACGCTAGCAATAATTATTGATATCGGTACTCATGGAAGAAGTTATAGAGAAGCTAAGTGCTATAAATGCCAAGAAAGTTTTTGTCCAATTCCCCGAAGGTCTGAAGCTAAAGATACAGGACATAGCCAAGAAGCTTGAGAAGAACGGATTTGAAACTTATCTTTGTCTGGAATCTACGTGGGGCGCATGTGATATTAGAGAAGACGAGGCAAAGAGATTGAAGTGCGACGCCATAGTTCATATTGCCCACAGTAACTTCGGAGTGAAGTCGGAAATACCGGTCATTTATTACGATTATTTCCTGAACGGAAATCCGGTTCCGATATTGGAAAAGGAATTTCCTAAATTGGAAAATTACCAGAAAATAGGATTGGTCACTAGTTTACAATTTATTCCAGCAACCAAGAAGGTAAAAGAATTTCTTGAGAGTAAAGGGAAAAAAATTTTCATGAGCAAGTCTCCTTTGGAGAAATACGAGGGGCAGATGCTTGGATGCAGGACAGGCTCTGGCATAGCTCTTGAAAATAAGGTCGATGCATTTCTTTGCGTGTCGGCCGGAAAATTCTACGGCTTGGGACTGGCTATAGATACCAGCAAGCCATTGTTGAATCTTGATTTGGAAAGATGCGAGATCTATTCAATTGATGATGTTAGAATGAAAGTTCGAAAAATAAGGGAGTGGAACCGGCAGGTGCTCAAGGAAGCCAAGAAAGTCGGATTTTTGATAAGTTGGAAGCGTGGGCAGATGTTCGGAAACCCGTCATCATTAAAGAAAAAGTTGGAGAAGGAAGGAAAAGACGTGTATATTTTAGCTATGGACGAGATATCACAGCAGAAATTGGAAGGTTTGAAGCTTGATATAGTAATTTCATTTGCCTGCCCTCGAATTAGTACGGATGATCAAGAAAAATATAAAATACCTATGCTAAATTATTATGATATATTGGGTAAATGATCTGTTGTATGTCTCTCAAAATTCTGAGTTATAAGATTTTATACTTGATTTCTATCAATTGGAAACAGCTGGAACTGATGATACAATTCAACTCTTTCTCCTAGATCAAGTGTACTAGGTTCGGCCCTCATCTGACTATAATTCGAATCTTCCATTAGCTTTTCGATATCTATCTTCCTAGAGACTCTTGCTACCTTCCGATTTGGCGAAAAGGGGGCAAGAAGCCATGAAAGATACCATGGCCAGTAACGCACATCTCCAGCATAACCCAAGAACTGCAATTCGTTTCTTGACGGATTTTCAGGGACAATGACCTTTATCATTTCTTTCAAATCAGTGGATTTAGGTGGAATAGGATTTTGCGTATATTTCTCAGAAAGTACTCCAACAGCGGCGGAGCCAAAAAGCGGAAGCCGGCCAGCTACATCGACATAAAGCAGAAAATACGTTTCTGCCCCCCTTGTATTTTTCCTGCCGTACGTCGCACTCGCCGGTTGCCCATGTTCCTTGCTGAGACGGCCCAGAATTCACTCTTTCCTGTAAAATACAGCTCGAATGGAACTCGGCTATCCATTGTAGCCAGTTGTTCTAGAGGCATGCCGCGAGTATACATCCAAATTCGATGTCCTTGCCTTAAATTATAAGCAAGTTTATCGGGATGTAATGGCTTTGAACGGCCCCAAACATCTTGTACTAAAGAATCAATACTATGATTCCCCGTTTCTCCCAAGGTAGGTTTGGCGTAAGGTTTTTCTCTATCCTTCGGTAAATACAATACTATGTTACGCAACATGCATTAAATTATCGAATGTAGTTATTTAAGCCTTAAATTAAGATTTTATTCTTTTACTTATGGTAACCGATAGACTTTTATTGACAATAATTAAAAGTTAGGTAATAGGATTTGCATGGAACTAAAGAAAATCAAAGAAGGCGACAAGTTATTACTTGTTGAGGTTGGTGGCGAGACATTTACAGTAACCAATGCCATAAGAGAATACTTGTGGGACGACAAGAGCGTTTCCGAGGCAGCCCAGATAAAGGAGCATCCTTATTTATCTCAACCAAAGATATTTGTGAAAACTTCCAAAGGATTGCCAGAGTCGGCTTTGGAGAAGGCTGCGGAAAAGATTGCCGAAGATGCAAAGGAATTCAAGCAGAAATTCAAAGAAGCATCCAAGAAATAATTAGCAAATATATTCCCCGCGTTCTTTCAACAGACTTTCCTTGAAGTAAATTGTTGAATTGGTCCTGACTGCAATGGCTATGCCGTCGCTAGGCTTGGAATCCAAGCTCAAAATATTATTGCCTTGTTTGACTATAAGCCTCCCGATATAATTATTATCTTGCAAATCCACAACCTTAACCATCAAAACTTTGATGTCCATCGATTCAAAAATTTCTTTCATCAAATCATGGGCGTTTGGTCTGGCAGAAATCTTGCCTTCCAACCCATCGATTATTGATTCTGCCTGCGCAGCATCCGTATTTGCAGTAACTTGATAGCATCCACCAGCAAGACCCACGACACCATTGTTGTTTATTACCGCAGCCTTCGGCTTTACTTCAACGAAATCAATTGTCGATAGGTCTGAAATTTCTGACGTCAATAATGGGATCTGAAAAGACTGTTTGTCGCCGAGCAATACTAGATAAGCAAGAGCTATGGAAATTAGGAAAGAAACAGTCGCCAAAATTTTGAATGGAAGCAGCTTGTCTTTTGCCATAGTTATTATATGCGTTTTATTATTTTTTAAATAGTTAGCAGGTTCTAACCCATATCCTTGGTTTACCACCAGAAACACCTTCGTTGCTCACGCATATCTTGTGACTGCCACTACCAAAGCGGTCCGTGCCATTCAATTGCAACCTGTCATATGTCGAATACACTTGAATCGGTATATTCTCTCCTCCCAAATCAAATGAAGCGAACGGCTTGCTTGGTATGTCCTGTTGAGCTACCAGGTAGAAGTTATCTGATATTGTTTTGCATGTGCCTTTGGTAAAGGGAATTATCAGGCTTGAGCCTACTATTTTCTGCCTTATTGATGTTGAATAACTGTAGTATTGAGCAAAACTTGAGTTGTATAATCGTGAAACCTCTTCATCTGATAAGACTCTGTTGTATATTCTAACATCATCGATACTGCCATTAAATAGACTGCCACCATCTCTGGCTCCTCCTATGAGTAAATCAGCTGATGTTCTTGTTATTTGATTGCCTGTTCCGCTTGCAGAAACATCGTTAACCACAGTCCCGTTTAGATAAATCTTGGCTCTGTTTGTAGAGTTTCTGTATATAGCCGCGACATGATACCATTTGTTTAAATCTATCTTGCCAGTCAAGGTTTGATTATACGCTGAGCCAGCTCCCCAATCTATGTAAATTGAGCCATCATTAATAATTGCCAACACATACTCTTCATTTGCATCATTAATACCCTTGCCTAAAATAAAATTATGTCCCACTAAACTATCACTTTTAGCCCATGCAGACAATGTGAAGTCTTGGAAACTCAAATTATCTGCATCACTGACACTTACATAATCATTGCTCTTATCAAATCTTAAACAGTTTCCAAATTTGCAGGAAGCATTCCAACCGCTTGTAGCATTGCCTGTTAAATTCATATTCGTTAAAGTTCCTGTATTACCATTACCAGAACTGTCAGCAGTAGTGCTTCCGCTTCCATCATCAAGCTTCCAAAACCCTGTCAAATTAAGATCAATCAAGCTACTAATGTTAACGTAATCCAACCTGTCACTTTTACCCGAATGAATTAAAGAAAATAATAAACCATCAGTATATTGCGATTGGTCATAACTGCACACATACTTCTGAGTTAAATTCCCATGTGATGTGGCAAATTGTCTAGTGACATTCCTTGCTTCCACAGTTTCATTTATCGTCCCAATATC
>CAYITO010000005.1:28926-32948 GCA_964366355.1 uncultured archaeon | reverse complement strand
TTCCAGCGAAGAAAAGGGCCAAGTACTACAGATTGACTAAATGGCACAAGAGATTGATAAAAAGCAAGGACAGGAATCTATCATTTGCTTTGAGTGAACTTCAAAGAATAGTTTCGTTTTTGAACTTGTCAAGGCCTATTCATGAAAGGATAGCAAGATACTATGAAGAGGCTGTAAACAAGGGATTGGTTAGAGGAAGAAGCATAGAATCAGTTGTTGCTGCTTTGACTTACGCTGTATCAAGGGAATTCGGCTCTCCGAGAACTCTGGAAGAGATATCTGAAGCCAGCGGCATTGACAAGAGGGAGATAGGCAGAACTTACAGATACATTGCAAGGGAATTGCATGTTAGAATTTTGCCTGCTGATCCGGTTACATTTATTCCAAGATTTTGCAGCATGCTTGGATTGAGCGATAAAGTACAGGCGAAATCTGTCGAGATATTGAAGAAAGCTAAGAAGTATGATGTCACAAGCGGTAAAGGGCCTACAGGCGTTGCTGCGGCTTCGATTTACATTGCATGCGTTCTTGGTGGGGAGAAAAGAACACAGAGGGAAGTTGCTGATATTGTAGGAGTTACTGAAGTTACGATCAGGAATCGCTATAAAGAATTAATTGAGAAATTAGGTATTGAAGAAGAAGTTGAGAAGAAAGTAAAAGAGGAATAAAATTTTCCTTAAGTAATCATTCATTTTCTATTAGCAATCACGAGATAGTTTGACAAAAGTATCAAGAATCCTCCGATGATTAGGTTTGTGGAAATGGGTTGTCCGAAAAGGAAGAATGCCAAGATTGTTGCACTGATTGGTTCTAACAGCAGTTTCAACCATACTAAACAATTGTCAATAAAATTAATTAAGTCATTCATACTATTCCCAAAAACTTGATGAAACCAATTGCAATAAACAATTGCATTATAAAATAGTTTTGAATGATATTTATGATATGGGAAATTATATTTGGGGGCTGCCCTAAGTATAGCATTCCTATGCTGTACAAAAAATCACCGAGTATGCTGGTTACCAGTACAATTGTCAACAGATCAAATGTAGGGTACATTAACACAGCCAAAGCACCCATTGATCCGTAAAGTACGCTGCCTACGTTAGGTATAAGGGGGGGACTTGTGGGATGCACCGGGGGTGCAAGTATCCAACGCAATATATCCAAAATAGGCAGGCCGAAAGTTCCGAATAACAATGCAAACAGCGGTCCTTGAGTAAGTGCAAGTAAAATTATGGGTATTGATAGCAATTCTATGCCAAAATAACTTTGAAACCTTAACTGGGACAGCAAAACTTTATCAAAGATAATCAAACTGAAAATTATATAAAATTTATTATTAGATAAAATGACCAGCAGGAAGAAAAGCATGTAGGCTAAAATAATTATTTCCAGTTTTTTCAGTTTTAATTGGAATTTCATATTGGTTAGTTATTATACATAGATTTAATTGTTTCCATTAAAATTATAGATATGAAACCAAATGCCGGTGCTGGTGACAGCGGAGATACTGAATTGTTTGGCGGGGGTAGAGTTAGCAAGGATAGTTTGAGGGTTGAGTGCTATGGTGATGTTGACGAACTTAACAGCTTTGTAGGCCTGGTAAGAACAAATGTAATTTATAAGGTGGATAATGAATTCAAAGATATTGATTCGATTTTGTTTGAAGTTCAAAATAAACTCTTTTCGCTTGGAGCAGATTTGGCATTACCAAATGCAAGCAAAATAAGATTAACGGAAGGGGATGTGAAGTTTGTGGAAAATAATATTAATGAAATGGAAAGGGAATTGGAACCCTTGAAAAAATTTATCCTGCCTGGAGGAAGTAAAGCTTCTGCATTGCTACATGTCGCTAGAACCGTTTGCAGAAGGGTAGAGAGGAGATTGGTTTCTTTATCCAAAGCTGAAGATATTGGTGATTTTGTTATTCCATTTATAAACAGACTGTCAGATTTGCTTTTTACATTGGCGAGAGTTGTTAACAAACGCTTGGATATTAAAGAAGTTGAATGGGGCTAGCTAATCGTCTAATTTTTCTTCCTTAATGCCGCTTTCCTTCAAAACCTTAGCCAAATCCCTGATTAATTTCCTGACATATTCTCGCATTTCATAAACATCTTTATCAGGTATTTCTGCAATTTTTCTCTGATCTGCTAATTTTTTCATCTCTTCTATTCTATTCCATATTGAGGAGTAATACGGCTCAATGAGTTTAGTATCTATAAAATCTCTTTTGAAGGTATCTGAAATTTTGCTGCCTAACTTTTTCTCAAAGTCTTGAACCAATTGATTGAAGTCCACAGAAGGATTTTCCATGTTTTGATTCAATTCAATTTTATGCAATGTCTTGAGAGCAGTGATTGCCGCCTTCTGCATCACTTCATGCGTCCTTTCCAAGATTTTTTCCTTTTTCCTTATCTCCAAAGCGCCAAGCAAATTGAACATCCTGTCGACAAATTTTTCAGATTTTTCTATCCACTCATCAACAAAAGCTCCCGAGACATCGAGCAATTCCTTATGCTCGATCTTTTTTCTTATGTCTATGATTTCCTTCAGCCAGTTGGCATATTGCTGCTCGAGAATTCCTGGCTTCACCAAAAATTCCATTGCATCATCATATGCCTTGCTTGGAACTGGCGGTGCCAACCCCATGAACATAAGGACAGCCTGCACAGAATTCAACACTGCATAATAACAATCCTCTGCAAGCATCAGTAACTTGACTGTCTTCGCTCTTTGCAATTTCTTTGGCGCACCCTCCATATAGCTCTCGATTGCTTCCCTTGTCGCAGGTATCCTTCCCATCTCCAAAAGTTTTTTGATTGGTGCGAAAAATCCTGTGTCGTAAATTGCAATTCCTTCTTTGATAAAATTGTAAATTATTGGATGGGCGACTCTCGCATAGTCCCAGAATTCCGTGAGCGTATAGGTGGGTTGTACGGAAATATTTTTGTTGATTTTCTTTGCAATGCTTTCCAAATCCATGTCCATCTTGTCCAGAAATTCATTTGTCAGCTTGAAAGATGTGTCGTCTGCAATTGCAAAAATATCAACGTCGCTGGTAGATTTGAATTCATCCCGTGCGACAGAACCCATCATGACAAGTGCCTTGATGTATTTCCCGTATTTTTTTAGAACTTCTTCCGTGAATTTCTTCACGTCATCCATTATTTGTTCTTTTGAAGTTTTTTCCTTCTTACTTCCATTTTCTTTAGGCAAAGAATCACTCTTCCAGAGATATTTCTTCTCCAAGAATTTCCTTAGGAATCATATCCTTGAATCTTGTAATTATATCTTTTGCAAGCTTAAGTGCAATCTCCAAATGCTCTGGAGTGGCGTCTTTGACTTCCTTGTGATCAATCTTTTTCCATAAAGAATCAAGCTCCCTGAACTTGTCGATATAAATTTTTTCCAGCATCTTCTCTTTTACAAGTTTTTCCATATATTCCGGCGCCTTCTTGTAGTCGGGCTGTGCTTTGTAATAGTGCATGACTACTGCCTGTATGATGTCCAAAACGGAATATCTCAAGTCGAATATCATGGATTTTATGTCAAGTACGACGCGCTTGTATCTTGTGTCTGCTGTTCTGGCTTTTAATGTTATTGTCTCCTCGCTCGGCGGTATCAGTCCCATGTTCAGCATCCTCTGTACTGGCTTGATGAAACCTGTGTCGTAAATTACCAATCCATATCTCAAGAAATTTACCAATTCTGGCGAGCCGACTTTTATCCATTGCCAAAATTCTGTCAATGTATGGGTTTGTACGTGAAGATCTTTCAATTCGTTTGCCATTAAGTGAAGATGGGAATTTATCCTTTGCAAGTCTTCGCTGGACTTTGTAGCAGTATCATCCAAGATAACAAACAGGTCAACATCGCTGCCCTTAGTAGCATCGCCCCGAACTGCAGAACCGAAAATCAAGACGGATTTAATTAAATCACTATACTGCTTTCTTGCCTCGTTTGTGAACCGTACTACTTTTGCCATGAGTTCCTTATTGGCAATTTCTTTTGGCTCT
>CAYITO010000005.1:0-28826 GCA_964366355.1 uncultured archaeon | reverse complement strand
GAAGTGGGCAATAGCAAATTTTCTATAAATGGCGCCAAAATAATTTCTAAAGTTTTCCCGCATTCGAATCCACGATTTTCTGTAGGCTATAGAATAGAATATAAAGGCAAGGTTGTAACATTTGTTACCGATACGATAATTAGCAACAAGCAAAAAGATTTTGTGAAAAATTCTGACCTTTTGATTCATGAAGCCTATTATCCGAAAGGTTATGAAGAACCTGCTAAAAGGGAATGGCACTCGATTACAGCCGATGTTGCAAAACTGGCAAAAGAAACTGGATGCAAGAAATTGGCACTTTATCATTTCAACAGGATATTCGACCCCAAACTGTTTGATAAAGAAGCCAAAGAAATATTTTCTAATTCATTGTTGCCAGAAGATTTGACAGAAATAACTGTTTAATTTTATCTGTATTTTTCCTTTTGCCATACAGAAGGTGCTACGTATTTCATTGCGGCCCTGCCCAAGAAGGTTTCATCCTCGTCCGGTATAGCTAACAATGCCATTATCTCCACTCCTCTTTTGCCCACTCTTCCGGCTTCTTTCCTTTTTCTATTGCCTTGCTTCCGAGGAATCTGTACGTCTCTTCCGGAACCATTATCAAACCTTTCAGCGGGTCTCTAGCATGGTCTCTTAGGATTGCCCACTGCCTCTCTTCGGAATAGAAGCCTTCAGGCGAGACGCCAAAGAACTGCAAAGGCAGTTTGTCAGGCGGTGTGTTTTTTACCAATTCATCTATAATCATTCTCAGAGCAATTACAGAGCTTCTCATTATCTCCTGCGGGGATTTCCCTCCTCCCCTTTCAAAAATCAAATAGCCGAACTTGAATCCCTTTTGCCTGAGCTTGTGGTGATAATTGTACAGGATTCTTTGCGCATCGCTTCCGATGTCAAATGGCTCGTGCGAATGCAACGGATACGGATAGTAAATGTGTGTCAGATAAACATCCGAACCAAAGTCATCCGGAACTGAATCCAATTCCTTCATCGGATCTATTGCATTGCTAAGCCAATGGTTGAAGTCTACAACTAGCTTTATGTAATTTTTCGATTGAGGTCTTATTGTGTATATCGCCTGGAGGAAATTGTACATATGTTTAGCCCTTACAATTCTTTGCAAACCTTCTCTTCCAACCTCCATAGGCTCGGGGTTTTCGAATGCAAAGAACACATCCTTCAGTTCCTCTAGTTTTTCAAATGCATTCTTTCTGTAGAAGGGTTCTAATTTGTCGATAGCAATGTTAAGCCTTTTCGACGTTTCTGATAAGTATTCAGGTATAATTATACCACCGACTGGAGTTTGAAAATGTCCTATAATATATCTAACACTAACAGCTGCAACTAGATCGGGATGCATGAAAACGTACTTGGTTTTGGGATCAATTATCGGCCTCTGCCATTCTTTTTCCAAATCTGCTATAGATTTGTTCCCGAAAAATAATTTCCATATGGGCTCCTTGGGATCGTCTTTTTTGAATTCCATATATTTTGCCACTACCAAATATGCAAGATCCTCGTTGAGCATAACACCTCTGCCATATTCGTAAGCTCCATATGCCACCCACATGTTATAGGCCCAGTCTTGGTAAAGTTCTTTGGCTCTTGGTGATAAATCTTCTACCATTGTTATCATTTTTTCTGGAGTCATATTCTTCCTTATTTCTTCGAGTCTCTTCTTACTTTCTTCACGCCTTGATTGTTCTCTCAGCTGTTGCTCTCTAAGTGCTCTTTCTTCTGGTGTGGCAACTCCTACAGGTCCTGCTTCGGGTCGTCTTGTTGGTACTATGTCAAGTTCTGCTCTTGCCTCAATTGCAAATTCCTGCAAAAGAGGCTGGAGAAAAGTTACCATTTGCGCCTCAAAACCGAACGACGGAATTCCTGCACGGGCTATTTCTAATAGTCCTATGTAACTTTCTCTGAACCATTTCTTCAGTTCAGGCACTTCGTCAAAAAGCAGGGTCCAATCGTATTTTCCCCTGAAATCCAATGTAAATTGCCTTGCGACCCTGTATCTGTCAACTATGAAAGCTAGGGCAGTACTGTTTGAAATATGGATGTTGATGAATTTTGGCAGATATTTCTTGCCCATGTCTGGATTTTTTATAAAAAATTCATACAAATAATCCAAGTATTGATGGAGTCGTCGGTGGCTTTGCTTCCAATGAATTTCAAGCGCATTCTCAAGAGCAACATGCTCGCCAATCTCCCCGTGTATTCCCCAATCGATATTCAAATTGTCTATAGCTATTCTCAATCGTGCTACCAACTCAGGATCGAAGAATTCTGTTGATGTAGATGTCTCCATGTTAACTAAAACGAATTTAACGCCATACGTCGTTATTTGCTGCATTTTTGTTCCCAAGCCTAGACCAATCGATGGGTCATGGGCTATCCCCCACATTCCACTTGACACGCCGAGGATGTACTCTTCTTTTTTATCTGCCATCAGGGACCACTCTGGAAGCCCGGCACTCCGAACCTAGATCTCAAGTAATTGTTTGCCGGTAGCCACATTGTATCTCTTATTTCTCTGAAATATTGTCGTGTAATCAAATTTTCAAAGTTCGTTTCATAAGGGGCGCCTTTGACAAACATGAACATGGGGCTTGTCATTTTTTTAACAGCACTTGTAAACATGGTTATGGCTTTGTTTTTTTCTTCAGTCACCTTCTTCATTTCCTTTTCTGTCGTGGGCGGCCTTGGTACAAACCTTGCCCCGAATAAGTCTGGGTACTTTGATGTCAATTGTGGATACCTGTCTTGGACAATCTCGGCTATTTTTTTGCCCTCTGCCGTTTCACCCAACATATCTGTGATGAATCCCTCCTCAGCTTTTCGCTTTGCTGTAAGCTCGACATAGCGCATAAGCATTACATTTTGAGTATCTAAGTAGGGATAGAATCTAAAATACATTGGATTATCCAGCTCTGAACCATCAGCATAGCGGGTA
This sequence comes from uncultured archaeon, assembly GCA_964366355.1. Lineage (GTDB taxonomy): Archaea > Aenigmatarchaeota > Aenigmatarchaeia > CG10238-14 > SCSR01 > JACQIA01. The sequence goes on along the minus strand of CAYITO010000005.1, from coordinate 25,873 downwards.
CGCCCCATTACAAGCTTGAATTCCCAAACCTTGAAATACGGCCAGTTTGTAAACCCCCATTCGTTTGCATCTTCAATCATCCATTGTCTTGCTTTCAAGATATCAAGTGCTGTAAGCTGGACTTTCCAAATCTCTTCGGCCACTGGTATGAAAGCCATCACATACTTGTCCAGTGGTTCTATCCCAGTATGATAATCTTTAATTTTTTTGAAGGTCTCCTTCTCCTTAGCTTCCCATGCGGGCATTTCTGCCTTTATCCATTCCTTAAAGCTTTTTGGAAATTTGGGATATTTCATCAAAGCGAACTCTTCGATAAATGCTTCTTTGGCTCGTTTGAAAATATCCGGCAATGACATGCCTTTCCAAAGCCAGAGCATCTGCACCTCTATTGCATATGCTTCGGACACAGCTCGCCTAACCCAGCTTGTCGCGCGATAAACAAACTCCCTTCCTTCTTCCGTTTCCCCTATTTCCCTTATGTTTCGGAATCTGTCGATATACGGCCTGAGGAAATTTCTGTATTCTAGTATGGATTTCCTTCTCGCTTCTAAAAGTTCGCTTATCCTGTTAAATCTTCCCAGCACCGTTTCCCTGAAAAGTTCCCTCCACTTGAGATATAGCTTGTTTTTAGTAGCCAGCACGACGCCTTCAGCCTCAGTAACTCTTAATTTTTCAGCAATTTTTTTTGGGTCGGTATCTTCCTCCTTGATCTTCATGAAATCAACAATAACCGTAGGCCACCTGGACGCTATCAACTTCAATGCGATTCCTTCTCCCGTATGCACATCTACCTGATCTATGAATATTGCTTTCAGTGTCTGCTCGTTCCGCATCACCATGTCTTCATCCTTCATTTTCTTTCCTTTCTCAACCGCCTCCATGTAATCTATAAATTCCCTGTATTTTCTCTGGTCATGGAACAAAAGATCAAAATCAGATATCGCGGAGGCAATGCCTGCAAGTCCTTGCTTTATCTGCGCTTCCAATTGCTGCTTTTGTGCCATTGTTATTTGATAAAATTGTTGGTTTACAGGCGAGACCTCTGACCATTCGTAAACCTTGTACCTGACAAAACGGTTTCTTCCCAAAAAGTATAGAAATGGTGTGATTATTTGTGAACTGACGCCCGACGGTGACCAGAAATCCAGATATGTTCTCATGTTTAGCGGAGCTACATGGATGATTTCTCCTGGCACGAAAATTCCATTTGCGGTGTCTGCAGGCGTAGTGTAAGGGGTAGGATGCGGCACTCTTTTTGCAAATTCTTCTAATGCTGTTTTCATTTCTACACCTTATCTGGTCACGAGATAAATTCCCAAGATGATAAAGAACATTCCGATTAATATTGAAGTTTTGGCCATTCCCTCTGGTTGAAATTGCCGCCTGTCAGGAACTCCGAATATCAAGAACAGGCCAAACAATATCGACAATATTCCCAATATTTGAGATAGCACCATACAATCGCCTGATATTAATAATTAATATTCTGATTTATAAAAAAGTAATAGAGAGCTATGCCTGTATTTGCAAGAACGAAACTTTACATGGAGGAATACTGCCTGACGCATTACAGGCCGAGGGTTGAAATGACATTCACCGGACCAAATCCCCAGAATATTTATCCGAAGTTGATTGACATATTGACTAGGAATGTGATAATCCCGAGAGAAAACGTACAGGAAAAGGGATTCAAATGGGATAGAAGCGGTGCGACTGAAACATTTTCCGCATCTGTTGAAGCCGTAAAGGACTTCGACAAATTTTCCTACATGTATCTTGTAATCGACATTGTCGGCAGCGTAAAGCCCAGCAAAGAATTCGGGAAGGAAGGCAGTGTCACTGTGATTATCGAGGGGCGAGTGGTTACTGAATATCCGCAGGATACAATCTGGGAGAGAAGTTTTATCTACGAAGTCTTCAGGATGTTTTACCACAGGGTTCTTTACCAGGACGTAAGATACAAATACCTGCATAACTGCAGGGAGTGGATGGTAACCATGCAGAATGAAATGAAATCCTTCTTTAACATATTGCAAAAGGCTTGATTATGGTATTCCAAATTGTGGACGATTTGAACATTCCGAAAGAGGTTAAAACGATAAATTATTTTGGTCCGGATCCCTTTAGAATTTACTCCAGGATAAGCCCGTTATTCCAGATAATTTTTCAACTGAAAGGGGAGAATATATTTGAAGAGGATTTCAGGTGGGGAACTGTTATGGGGAGCGATACACACGGATTTTATTATCGATTTGTTATACAAAAGGAGTTCGACAAATACACCAACGCAAGGCTTATGCTTAGAGTTTACGGTTTCCAGCCAAAAGATCCTGCAGGGTCTAATGGGAGGATGCTTATTGAAATACTTGGCACTTTGAGAACTGAATATCCTGTTGGAAGCGATGCTATATCAAAGGCCCTTTTCCTGCCCTTCCTGTATATCTATCATTACCTCATGTACAACGCAATAAGGCGAAGGTATCTGTTGTGGATGCAATCCAGAATCGAGAGGTTTACGAATGAGCTCAGAGCAATTTTGGGTGTAATGCAGAAGCCGAGGTTGGGCTGATGGGAATATTTTCGGGTCTGCTTGGGATTTTCAAACGAAAGACTCCTGATGAAATGCCCTCGGAAAATTCGCCAGAAATACAATTGTCTGCATTGGAAATGTCGCCGGAAAGCACGAATCTTGAGAATATCAAGGTGAAGATCGATTTAATCGCCACCCACTTCGACACTTTGAAAACACAATATGAAGTGCTGAACGAGAAAGTGTCGGCAATAGAGAAGATGGTCAAAGAAATGTATGAGATGTCCAAAAGTTAAGATTTGCCGATGAACCGCAATATTTTATTCACTGCTTGCTCCAAGGTTAGGTTCGAGTTGTCAACAACCAGGTCTGCAAGTTTTCTTTGGTCAAAATAATCAAAGCCGTAAATTTTCTTCCACTCCCTCCTCTCGATATTCTCTCTTTCTGAGATTAATCTGGCAGCTTCTTTTGTTGTCACTCCATCTCTAGTGGCAACCCTTTTTGCTCTGGCATCCAAGGAAGTATTTACCCAAATCTTGTAATCGGCCAAATCTCCAAGCATCTTGATCGATAGCTTGCCGCAAATTATCACGTTCCCTTTTTTCGCAACTTCAATCTGCTTTTTGTCAAGAATGTTTCGGTGGAACCCTTCGCTTTTGCCAAGGTCAGTCTGCCAAACCTTCAAAGCCGCCAGACTTTCCTTTCTAGTTTTCGCATAGCTTTTTTGTATCTTCCCCGGCGAGAAGTATTTGATCCCCAATTTCTTTGCCAGCTCCTTTGCTATGCTGGAAGTCCCGGCGCCCGGAGGACCAGAGATTGCTATGGTGATTTTCCTCATATACAAAGATAGTTGGAGTAGAATAAATTATTGGAAGTCTATGGAAAAAGGCCTGAACAGCTCGACCTTTTCTTCGGAGCAGGATTCGCACACGAAGGAACTGTCAAATTCCTTGATCATGTCTGATGTCTGACCGCAGTTCTCGCAGATGTTTATGTCACCCAAACTCTTCTTTTCTGCAATTAATATAGGCTTGAATGTCATGCCGCTTACAGGCTCCCCATGAAGGCTCTGCCACAAGCTTAGCTGGGAGTAGGCATGGTGCATTCTGAAGTCAAAGTTGAAGGTTTTCTCGAAATTGTATGCCACCTCTTCATTGGCATCCTTGATTATAGCATACATTTCGTAGAGATAGCAGCAGGGGCATGCTATTCCGCCTACGCTGTTCTTGCATCTAATGCAATAAACGCCATTGATATCAAGCTGTATTAGTGATTTAATGTCCTCGTGCTTTGTCGCCAGCCTCGGATAAATTTCTTGGTACTCGACTAGTAATAGCCATCTGTTGACATCTGTAAACAGGCAGTCTGAGCAGATGAAATTTGTTACAGGTTCCAAGCACAGTTTGCAAATGTTTGTTTCCTCTGTCAAACTATCACTCACGCTACGGATGTTCTATTGTTTTAAGGTATATAAATAATTTGCCCATAAAAAGTAAACTTTAAGTAATCAAAAAACAAGGAAAACTTATCTGAATTGTATGAAAACCCAAAAAAAGTTAGATGCATCTAGCAAGATTATCATATCAGAGTTGGGTAAAAGCGGCAGGGTAAAGCTAACTGCTCTGGCAAAAAGGCTTAACATTACGCCGGCTGCTGTGAAGGAAAGGCTAGAAAGGCTGATGGAGAAGAAGATTGTAAAAGTTGTTGGGGTGATTAATGCAACTGAAATGTTCCCGATTAGCGCATTTATCGGCATTGAATCCGATGCCAACACTGTCAATGTCCTTGTAAGGAAGTTTAGGAGCTGTCCGTTGGTTTTCCATTTGGCCAAGACCACTGGGGTTTACAATCTAATTATCGGTATGGTTGCTGAGGACATGGATCATCTGGAAGCTAGAATCAACTACCACATAAGAAGTGAACCAGGACTAAAGCACGTTGAAGTCAACATAGGCCATGGTGCCATCGTTCCCGAGTTCAGACAATTGAGATTGTGGCAGAAAGAACAGACTGATACTTGCATGTGCTATGGTGGAAGATGCGACGAATGCCCTGCTTATACTGAATTAGGCGGTAGTTGCAGGGGCTGTCCTGATACGCTCTTTTATAAAGATGAAGAGTGATTTAGAAAGTATGAAGAGCATCAAGGTAATTGCTCCCGGTACTGCGGCTAATGTCGGCGCAGGTTACGATGTTTTTGCCATTGCTCTTAAGCAGCCTCATGATATTGTAGAGGTCGAGGTTAAAGAAGAGCCGGGCATTGAGATAACAGTTTCTGGCCATTCTGTCCCCACCGAACCGAGGAAGAATACCGGCGGTTATGTTGCAATGAGGATGATTGAAAATTTTAAGATCAAGGAAGGGTTAAAAATTAAGTGTCAGAAGAATATACCTCCGGCTATGGGTATAGGAAGCTCTGCCGCTACCGCTGCAGGTGTCGCTTATTGTGTCAACAAGCTGTTCGACTTGAACTTGCCGACTGACGACCTAATACAATATGCATCTTACGGCGAGATAATTTCTGCTGGCGATCCGCATGCGGATAATGTCGCCGCAGCAATCCAAGGCGGATTTTCTGTAGTCATCTCAAGAGAGCCTCTGCATGTGATTCATTTAGACCCTCCCGAAAATATGGGCATTGTAATCGCAACCCCAAATATTGAAAAGGGTTCCACAAAGCTGTCAAGGGAAGCTGTACCTAGGGAATTGCCGATCATCAGTCTCAGGGAAAATGTAGGACATGCGTCGTTGCTAGCAATTGGGATGGCGCTGAAGAATCTTGATTATATCAAAAAAGGCATGGAGGATGCGGTAGTAGAGCCGGCAAGAGTCAGATATGGCATCTTCAGGGAGTTTTCAAAGCTCAAGAGACTTAGTCATGAATTGGGTGCTGGTATATCTGGCAGCGGTGCTGGACCATCCATTCTCGGCATTATAGAAAAGGAGAGGAGAGAAGAGTTGGCCAAAGGAATGAAAGAAATTTTTGAAAATGCCGGGTATCACTGTGATGTTTACATTACTGAAGCTGGCGAAGGGGTCAGGGAAGTTTAACGTTGTGCTGAAAACAGTAGGGCTTCTAAAGTTTGTCTTGTTATTGTTATTTCATTTTGCCTATGTCCATTGCGTGAAGTTATATACAGAATTTCGGTACCACTCGCAGCCGGTCTTGTCGTTCTAAACTCCAAGTCAGCTGGATCATAGCCTATATCTCCCCAAAAAACTTTTTCTTCCTTAATCATTCTGTTTAATGCTTCGTCTGGTGTATTGTTTATGTTGAATGCTATTACATGATTTGGTCCAGCGCCACTTATTCGCAGCCATCCTCCGAGATTACGGATTTTCTCGGTTTGTGTCCTCCAGTCAGAATAATCAAAAGGTCCGTATCCGCGGATTTCAGCCCGGGCTTTAACATGCGTTTCGTCGTTGATGGAATATTCTCCAAATTCCACTATCCTTTGTGAAGAACTTGTTTTTCCCTTTCTGCTAAAATAAGTGTTCATTGCACGAATCATCTCTTGCATCTTGGAGACTACATACGGCATAGGAACTTCCTCTGGTGCATCTTTTGTTAGTTCATGTGCTAGGTATAAGACTTGTGATTCGGCTACGGCCAACGATCCTGTACTGCGGAATACCATGCCGGCGCGATAAACTGCATCTGTCAGAACTCGCTTATCGGCTCTGAAACGTTGAACGGGTGGTCTCAGTACAACTGTGGACTTTTTCTCAAAGGGTGGTATTACAAGAAGCTCTCCGTGATGTGGAATGGAATCGTGTCTTATAAGAGTTGCATCTGAATCACCTTCTGGCAAAATATACACATATCCCCCAAGCATGTTGGGTGCTATGTTGTCCCAATGGGTTTCTTGTTCTGCTACATCTCTGACAATATCATAAAGCGACAGACCTGTGGCAGTTAATACGTTCATACCATACCAACTCGTACCACGTGCAGCCGCTGAAGCACCGCTCCCCCTTTTAACAGGAATTTCTTGTGTTACAGAAATTTTATAGTCAAACGGTTGTCCTCTTGCGTATTTTGCAAGAAATTTTTGAACGTTTTGAGTAACAAATTCTTCGTCTGGATTATCTTCGGCTAATCTGGCTAGCGCAGAGCCGTACTTTCCTCCATAACTTACGCTCAATCTCCTCCTCCATGGTGATCTGCTATCTGCCTTGAGTTGTTGGAAGACGTAAAGATTTTCAGGTTTCTGTAATGTCATTCCACCTACATCAAAGCCACCAACATTTCCAACCGAGATTGGTGATCTGATTACCACTTCATATGCTATTGTCAACTGTTTTACCTCCGATGTCTCTCTTTATATAGCCGGCGTGAAGATTTAAAAGGCTTTCTTGGACTTTTCTATATCAACTTTAACATAAGCTTAAATTTCTTTAAGTTGTTTTATTCTTTGGTAATTGGTGATTAATTGAACCCTTCGGAATTTGCTCGGACATATAATGTGTCAATTGGAAGAAGAAGAGCTCAAGTTACCTTCAGGAGGACCGATTCTGCGTTAGAGATAGCATATTCTCATGTCAATTATGGTGGTTCTGCAATTTTAACTGTGCCATGGACGGAAGATTTTGATAGATTATATAATTCTTATATTGGGAGGGCGCCTGGAGAAGTTAAGGCACTAATGACAATACCACGAGTGAAAGAAAAAATGAGACGAGTTTTCGATAAATACGTCTCTGAAATGCGAAAGGGAGGTTATCAACAGTAACTTATAATAATTCGAAGTATAATTTCATTTGATTTTAAATGCTAATCGGTCTGCTGGGCAAACCTTCAGCTGGCAAAAGCTCCTTCTTCAAGGCTGCAACGATGATTGATGTTAAAATATCAGCCGTGCCATTTACAACCATCGAGCCCAATGTTGGAATTGGATATATAGCAATTGGCTGTGTTGAAAAGGAATTCAATGTAAAATGCAATCCTAAGCATGGCTATTGTAAAAATGGCAAAAGATTTGCACCTGTCAAACTAGCTGATGTCGGCGGATTAATTCCTGGCTCACATTTGGGGAAGGGCATAGGCAACAAGTTTTTAGATGAAATTAGACAAGCTTCAGCCTTAATTCAAGTTATAGATGCTTCTGGATTGACAGACTCGGAAGGCAATCCAACAATAAATTACGATCCTAACTTAGAAATAGAATTTTTGGAAGACGAAATTGATTTATGGTTTGCGGGAATTATGACAAGGGCATTTCAAAAAATTGAAAAAGTTTCTTCCAAGACGGATTTAATTAAAGTTCTAGCTGAACAATTGAGTGGTTTGGAAATAGGCAAATTTCAAATAGAAAAGGCTCTGGAGCAAGCTTCGTACACTGATGTGGAAAAGTTTGCGCATGTGATTAGGAAGATTTCTAAACCAATTCTATATGCCGCAAATAAAATAGATTTGAAGCAAGCCCAAGGTAATTTTGAAAAATTAAGGCAGAAATATGAAAATGCCGTTCCCACATCTGCCGAAGCTGAAATAGCTCTGAAGAAAGCGTCTGAAAAGGAACTAATCGAATATTCTGTCGGGAACGGATTTGAAATTAAAGGCAATTTAGAAGAAAGGCAGAAGAACGCACTAGAATTTATCAAAAAAGAAGTAATCGAAAAGTACGGCTCGACTGGTGTGCAAAATTGCTTGAATAAAGCTGTCTTTGAATTGCTGAATTATATTGCAGTGTATCCTGTTGCAAGTAGCAACAAACTCACAGATAAAGAAAACAATGTGCTTCCGGATGTTTTCCTGGTTCCATCCAACATAACTCTGAAGGAATTTGCATTTAAAGTGCATTCAACGATGGGAGAAAAATTTATTGCTGGAATAGATGCCAGAACTAAAAGAAGATTATCAGCAGATTACAACTTGAAGAACAATGATGTTATCGAAATAGTTTTCGCGAAGTAAAGCTTATAAGATTTAGGTTCTATACTTTCTTATGCAACCACATTTCATTTTTATCACAGGTGGGGTTGTTTCTGGGTTAGGCAAAGGTATCTCAACCGCCTCTATCGGGAAAATTCTACAGGCAAAAGGCTTCAATGTAACTGCAATGAAAATTGATCCTTATTTGAATTTTGATGCCGGAACCCTGCGCCCGACCGAGCATGGCGAGGTCTGGGTAACTGAAGACGGTGGGGAGATAGACCAAGACCTAGGTCATTATGAAAGATTCTTGGATGTGACCATCAGCAAAAGGCATAATGTCACAACAGGACAGGTTTATTCGGCCGTAATCGAAAAGGAGAGGAGAGGCGAATATCTGGGGAAAACTGTGCAGCCAATCCCACACGTAACAGATGAAATTAAGAAACGAATCAAAGAAGTTGCAAGCAATACAAAAGCGGATTTCATCTTAATCGAAGTCGGCGGTGTTGTAGGGGATTATGAAAACATTTTATTTCTAGAAGCGGCCAGGCAGATGAAGTTTGATGGCGAAAAGGTAATTTTTGTCCATGTTGCCTATCTGCCATTTTTAGGCAGCTTGGGAGAATTGAAGAGCAAACCTGTCCAACACTCAACAAGAGAATTATTGACATTGGGTATACAGCCGGATTTTATAATTTGCAGGTCGGATTACGCAATCGATGAGGTTAGGAAAGATAAAGTTGCTATGTTCTGCAATGTTGCGAAAGACGACATAATCTCAAATCCGAATTTGGAAAGCATTTATGAGTTGCCACTGTATTTTGAAAAGCAAGACTTTGGGAATAAGATATTGGGGAAATTTGGAATAGAATCAAGGAATTCCAATCTGGAAAAATGGAAGCAGTTTGTCGACAATTTGAACGATGGTAAAAAGACGGTCAAGATTGGGATTGTTGGGAAATATTTTGACGTTGGAGAATACAAACTGCCTGATGCCTATGTTTCTGTCATCGAGGCGATAAAGCACGCCGCAGCTAACAACCTTGTAAAAGCTGAGATAGCTTGGATTGATTCAAAAGATTTTGAAAAAGATAAGAGTAAATTGAATTTATTGAAGAATTTCGATGGTATTATTGTTCCCGGTGGTTTTGGCCCTAGTGGGGTGGAGGGGAAGATTTTAGCAATACGATTTGTCAGAGAAAATAACATACCGTTTCTTGGTTTGTGTTATGGCCTGCAATTGGCTGTGATAGAATATGCAAGGAATGTATGTAAGTTGGAAGATGCGCATACTACAGAGATTGAACAAAGCTGTGCCAATCCTGTGATAGATTTCTTGCCGTGGCAGAAAAAATTGATGGAAGAATCCAAATATGGGGCGACTATGAGATTGGGCGGGCAGATGGTTTTGATCAAGCCGAACACATTGGCGCATAAGTTGTACGGAAAATCCGAGACCATAGAGAGATTTAGGCACAGATACGAAATAAATCCAAAATATGTTGAAGCATTGGAAAAAAGCAATTTCGTATTTTCTGGGGAATCGAAGAAGGATGAAGGAATCATGCAAATAGGGGAATTAGCTGATCATAAATTCTTTGTAGGAAGTCAGTTCCATCCAGAGTTCACATCAAGACCATTAAAACCAAATCCCTTGTACGATGGGTTCATCAAAGCATGTGCCTTATAAATATCTAGAGTAATCGAAAGTCTTCTTTCTCTATATTCAACACAACCAGTGTTTCTGTTCTTTCGACATAACCTTCCTTCTGTATGGATTTTACGAATTCACTTAGCTCAGCAGTACTTTTAAATTTTGCAACAACAATAGCATCCACATCACCGGTAACATCGTAAACTGCGCACACATTCAAAAATTTAGACAGACTTTTCTCAACTTCTCTGATCATTCCTTTTCTCATCATCACCTGAATAATTACAACAACGCTGTAGCCTAGCTTTGAAGAATCGACATTCGCAAAATAGCCTTTTATAATTCCCGCTGCTTCTAACTTGCTAATTCTATGAATCACGGTATTTACCGAGATGTTTAGCTTTCTAGCAATCTCTCTGCTGGAGATCCTACAGTCTTGCATCAAGATACGAAGAATTTTGGCGTCAATTTCGTCAATAGACAGTTGTTCAGAATATTTTCTGCGCTGTGTCTTATATTGATTTTTTGTCATTTTATTTGAATTTTTACTTAACATATGTTAAGTTATTGAACAAATAAGTATATATTTGTTATTATTAATAGTAAAATTATGAACAGTCATAGATTTAGTCATTTAAACAGTTTGCAACCTGACTTCAGTAAGCTGATAAATAAACGACCATCAAAATGTCCTTCTTGTGGTAGTGAAGTTAGTCTGAATGATATTATAGAAGCTAGAGGTAATGTCGGATGTACAATTTGCTTAAGGTAAGACAAACTGCTGTCAGACAGCCAATCATAAATTTTAAATGTCCCTTTTGCAAGAGCAAGGTGGATTTACAGTATACTGTAGAAAAGAAGGGTCAATTTGGATGTATAGACTGCATCAGGCAAAATAAGTTTTAATCCTTTTCCAAGAGGAAGAGTCATCCCTCAGAGCAAAAGACTCTTCCCTCCATTTATTTTAAACAATAATTTTGAAATTTGGAATTCAGTAAAGTTGACAAAATATTGGGATCAATAATAAAAATTAGTCTCAAATTGTATGGCTTTTATTATAGGCTCCTATCTTTCATATCAGGTCTGTATTTTCTACCAAAGTAAAATGCCATAAGTTCTTCTGTTATCGCTGGCCCATAAACTAAATTAGTTAATGGTGCAATTTGCAAAACTGGAGAATCAATTAAATAACCTGTTATTCCAGCTCCTACAGTGGTTAAGAGATAACCCAACTTAAAGACTGATCCTAACGCTCTATATGGAATTCCAGCTATCCCAAAGAATGCGCTAAGTCTAGGAAGCTTCTCGTCTATATATGCATGTCCTATTTCGTGCTCAACCACAATCTTACGTGGACATTTTAATTGAATTTCGTGTGAAAAGGATGTTGAATAACAAGTGCCATCATGACGTAATTGCGGATTAATTCTAACATCAACAACTTTGTTTAAGCCCATTTTACGTGCTTGTGCCCGTGCATGCGAGGTCAGTTCTTGAATTGAATACATGGATTAAAACTCTAGGTAGTTAGCTATTTAACCTTTATTTTAAGATAAATATGACTGCTATGGGAGTACGCATATCAAAAGAACCTATAAGAATCATGCTCATGAACCATCAACCGGTCTTTTAACACCAGTATTTAGTGAGTAAAAAATATAATTTAAGAAAGCATCTTAAGGAAGTAGAAGAAATATTACTAAAATAATTCATTTATAACTTCTTTTCTTTTATTTTCAAATATTGTCTAATTTTAATAAATGTCAAACACTAATTATTCATTAAAGAAAATTTCATTTGGTGGTAGTTTGTACTCTAGAGATATAGAAACACTTCTAAAGGCCAAGAAAATTGGCATTGGTGACAGGATAAAAATCCAAAAGGGCAGTGTCGATTATTCTGGAATTTTGATGCCGAGAATCGAATCGGGTGATGCATCTACTCTGGTTATCAAGCTTGATAATGGCTACAACATTGGAATAAAATTTGAAAAAGGAATGGTTCTTCAAAAAGTAGGCAGCGGTAGAAAATTGGGGAAATTTCCCACGAGGAAAATCAAATTAAATCCTCAACTCCCAAAAATTTCTATTTTATCGACTGGCGGAACTATTGCAAGCAGGGTTGATTATGTAACTGGGGCGGTATCATGGCTCTTGAGTCCTGAGGAAATATTTTTCACTGCGCCGGAATTGGAAAACATAGTAAATATTAAAAAAGCTGAAAGGGTTTTTTCTGTTGCATCTGAAAATATGACGCCAAAATATTGGATAAAAATGGCGGAACAGGTTGCAAAAGAACTGAATTCAGATGTTAATGGTGTTGTGATAATGCACGGCACTGATACGATGCATTTCTCATCAGCTGCACTAAGCTTCATGTTGAAGAATTTAAATAAGCCGATTGTATTCACAGGGGCACAAAGAAGTACAGATAGGGGAAGTTCTGATAATGTTTTCAATTTAATTTGCTCTTCGCATATAGCCGGGCATTCTGACATAGCGGAAGTTGGAATTTGCATGCATGGTGAAAGTTCTGATACGTTTTGCAATTTTACACGGGGAACGAAAGTCAGGAAAATGCATACTAGCAGTAGAAACACATTTAAGGCAATAAATGATTTGCCTTTGGCAAAAGTTTGGCCGAATGGTAAAATAGAAATCGTGAATCAAAATTATAGGAAAAGAACTGATGGAAAAGTCAAAGTTGATACAAATTTCGAAGAAAAGATAGCTTTGATAAAAGCGTATCCTGGGGCAAATACAGATGTGTTGAATCATTTGGTGGACAAAGGCTACAAAGGAGTTGTCATTGAAGCCACTGGTTTAGGACATGTCCCCACTGGCGATATAAACTGGTTGCCTGATGTCAAAAGAGCAATTGAGAAGGGAATAACGATTGTTCTTGCGCCCCAAACACTGTATGGAAGATTAAATCCATTTGTTTATGAGCCTGCTAGAAAGTTGCTTCAAACCGGTGCGATTTTTGCAGAAGACATGTTGCCTGAAGTTGCTTATGTGAAATTGGGTTTTGTCTTGGGACATGTGAAAAATTTGGCTGAAGTCAGAAAGATGATGCTGACAAATTATGCGGGCGAAATTAGCGAGCGTCGAGAGGTGATTGCCTGACCGAAGAACTCAATTATAATAAACTTGGACTTAAGGCTGGGTTGGAGATACATCAGCAATTGTCTACGAGCCATAAACTTTTTTGCAACTGCATTACTAAAATGCAGGAAAAGGAATCAGTTGGGATAATAAAAAGGAAACTTCATCCTGTGGCTTCGGAGCTTGGCGAAATAGACGCCACTGCACAGTTCGAATATCTAAAAGACAGAACATTTCAATATCAGGTCTTCAAAAACGAGAGCTGTTTAGTTGAAATTGATGAAGAGCCGCCCCATGATTTAAACAAAGAGGCCTTGGAAGTAGCTCTGCAGATAGCATTGCTGTTCAATTGCCAAATACCGTCAGAAATACAAATCATGCGAAAAACTGTCATTGACGGCAGCAACACTTCCGGATTTCAGAGAACTGCAATTGTCGGATTGAACGGCTATTTGAATTACAAGGGCAAGAAAGTGCCCATCACGCAAATAAGTTTGGAGGAGGATGCGGCAGCGATAGTCAAGGAAGAAAATGGCGTTGTCACTTATAGGCTCAATCGGCTGGGTATACCACTGGTTGAAGTTGATACTGGATTGCTTATAGGATACACGCCTGCTGAAATACAGGAGATTGCTTATCTGATGGGCATTACATGCCGGTCGACTGGGAAGACAAAAGTCGGCATTGGCAGCATCAGGCAAGATGTAAACATAAGCATAACTAACGGAGCGAGAGTCGAGATTAAAGGTGTCCAGGAATTGGGAATTATTTCTAAAGCGATAGAAAATGAAGTGAGACGGCAGTTGTCAGAAAAAGTCAAGGAAGAAACTAGGATGGCTTTGCCAGACGGCACAACTAGGTTCATGCGTCCATTGCCAGGAGCTGCTCGTATTTATCCGGAAACTGACATAGTTCCCATTTCAATTACTAAAGAAGCGCTGATATCCTTGAAAAAATCTCTGCCAGAGTCATGGATAAAAAAGCTTGCACAGTTCAAGTCAAAATTAAAATTATCTGAGCAATTGGCAAATGAGATACTAAGATCGGAGTATTTGGATTTGTTTGAAAAGATTATCAAAAGCAGGAAAGTAGAACCGGCGATTGTCGCTAGTACTTTCACCCAGACCCTGAAGGATTTGGAAAGAAAGGAGCATATTGTTGCTGTAAACTTGACAGAAAAGCATTATTTGGATATTTTTGGGGCTTTCGAAAGGAAAAAAATTGCAAAGGAGGCGATTCCAGAGATGCTTGTTTATTTGTCAAAGAAGCCTGAAAATTCTATCAGTACTGCGATTCAGGAATTAAACTTGACTTTAATATCTGTAGCTGAATTGAAGAAAATTGTAAAGGATATAGTTTCTCAGCCGAACATAAGCCTAGATCGCGCTGTTGGAATAGTCATGAGCAAAGTAAGAGGAAGAATAGATGCGCAAACTGTGATTAAAACTGTCAAGGCTATGCTTAAAACCTAGGCCTTTGCTTCATTACTATTGCTTTTGCCCTCTTCACATCATTCGGATAGTGCTTGACAAACTCTTTTCCACGCTCTATCAAGTTTCTTTCTACCTTTTTGGCTTCCAACTTTTCCATCAAGTATTTTGTTGCTTTCTTGACATCAAATTGGTTGCAGGAAAATATATCGACGGATGCAAATCCATCTTCAATAAAGGTGTGTATTGTGATGTGGCTCTCTGTTATCAGAACAAATGCCGATACTCCGCCCCTGTCAAACCCGTTAGGATTTCCAGAGAAAAATGTTACATTCGGCTTGGAAATTTTGTGCATTCCTATTAATCCTGGCAATTCATCTAGTAAATTATAAATAAATTTTTCATCCGCTAATTTTTCAGGATTACATCCGTATACATCTAAGGTTAAGTGGGGTCCCAACATTTTTTTTCTACAGACTCCGTCATTTGATAATTATTTATTATTAGACCTTATATTTAAATCTATTGCAATTTTCCTATAAGAAAATTTGGCTTTGCATCAATAATTTTTGCATTCGCTATGCTTCCCAAATTTATTTTTTCTTTTATTATAATCGGCTTATAGGCAAAATTTCTTCCCTCGACAAAACCCTCTCCTTCCTCATCAATGATGACCTCTCCTTCCCATCCTACCCATGCCTGATTGTTTTCTAAACTAATTTTTTTAGCAATTTCATGCAATAGTTTGCTTCTTTCATTCATAATTTCTGGGTCGATTTTCTCCATTTTTGCCGCCAAGGTGCCGGGTCTGGCGCCGAACTTCGAAATAATTACCGCATCGGGCTTTACTTTCTTGATTAAATCTATGCTTTTCTCAAAGTCTTCTTCAGTCTCACCTGGATGACCAACTATAATGTCAGTCATCAAGTTTAATTTGGGAATTTCTGATCTGAATTCTTGTATATAACATGCAAAATCTTCGACTTCATAGCCGCGGCGCATTACTTTCAGCACTTCGTTGCTTCCGGATTGGACGCATAAGTGCAGAAACTTGAAAATCTTCTCATCCATGTAAGATTTGATTAAATTCTTCAGCTCCATTTTCTTGAAATGCAATGGGTTCATCATGCCTACACGGACAAAAAATTTGCCTTTGATTCTTGTTATTGATTCCAGCAATTCTGGCAGACTAGTGTCTATATCCCTCCCGTATGCGCCGGAATCTTCGGATGTGAGGTGGAACTCCTTGTAGCCCTCATTCAAACCGGCTTTTAGAGCGTCTCTGACTGTGTCTGGCCTGTAGCTGTAGAGATTCCCTCTAGCGAGCTTGGTAGCACAGAATGAGCAATTGGAGAGGCAGCCATCCGAAATTTTGATTATGTCAATGACTTTGCTGAAAGCAAATCTGGGCAGTTTCGGCTTTTCTGCCGGTGTTTCGGATGACTGGATAATATTTTCATTCCCGTCTTCTATCGTCTTGACTACATCGACTATTTTATGGACAGAGCGCGGATCTAGCATACCTCCAAAATTAGGCAATATTTTCTTGATTCTTTCAGGATTCACCTTGGTAAGGCAGCCAGTTACAATCAGCTTTTTATTTTGTTTTGACAATTCTTTTAGCCTGTGGATAATTTTTTCCTCTGTTGCAGACTTTACCGCGCAGGAATTTACAATCAAATAATCCGCGTCATTCTCATTGTCCGTTATCCCATAACCAGCTTGTCTTAGGAGTCCTATCATGGTTTGCGAATCTGCCTTGTTCGAAGTGCATCCGTATGTCTGCACGAAAATATTCTTACCGGTCATAATTTTCATGATATTCCAAAGGTTTTATTTTTTCTTCCATGCCTTGAGTGTTGTCTCTCTCAATAGATTTATTTTATTCTGAACAATACGTTGTACCTCTTCAGGATGCCGCATACCCGTCATTTCTATGTCTCCGCCTTCCTTAAAGCCTCTTACATAAACATTCCCCACATTTAAAATTCTGCCCAAAAATGATTTTTTAATTGTTACATCTGCCACGCTTTGGTAAGGTATTATTATTTCTTTTTTATCAAACATGCCCTCTATTTTTTTAATTTCATTGTTTGTAATCACATATTTTCTGAAAAGCCTTCTCCACTCAGGCTCTTCTGCAAAACCTGAAGCGATTGCCAGAAGGGCAAAAAATATAATCAAATGCAGTAGATTCCTAAAAATGTCCAGCGATGGAAAAATCAGAATCAAGACGATTGAGACAAGAGCCATTATTACATAGTTGGTGAAGTAGTGAATTCTGGCCGTTCTGTAAACCAATCCGTTAGCTGAATTCTTCATAAATCTAGTTTGGACTTTAATACTAAAAAGTTAGGGGAAATTGGTTGGGAATTTTGAAAAAGGAAAAAGAAGGAAGGCTAGTTTACTCTTCGCCTTCTTCTGATTCACTTGATTCAACTGTTCCTTCGGATGCGTCTTCAGTGGACGGCGCTTCGGTTTCTTCAGCAATCTCAGATGTTTCGCCTGATCCAGAAGTTTTTTCTCCTGTAGCAAATCTGCTGCTGACACTTGTTATCTTGATGCGAGTTTTTTCGCCTTGCTTGGCCCCGTTGACGAATACAACAAAATTTTTCACTCTTGCTATACCGTCTCCCCTAGAACCAACTTCGCTTATCTCTACATCATATTCTTCGCCTACTTTTACAGGCTTCGGCATATCATCTCTGTCTCTGCCGCCACCCATAGGCCTTCCGCCAAATCTTCGGCCGCCTCCAAAGCCGCCTCCAGAGTTTCCTCTTCTTTCAAATCTCATGTTAAGTTAACCTCCTTTAGTAACACTCGAAAACCCCATTTAGTTTATGAACCTCATCACAGAATTTTGAGTAAGTTAAAAGAAATAGTGTTAGTTAGTCAAGTCAGTTAGTTCATACCTCCGAGTTCATTTTATTAATGGATTATTAAAAAGATAGATATTTAAGCTTTCATTGGATATCAAGAATGATTTTCGATTGTAACGCTGAGGAGGGGATTTGAACCCCCATAGGCTTGCGCCCGCTGGTTTTCGAGATTCACCTTTTAATTATCCAGTGCTCTACCGGATTGAGCGACCTCAGCAATTAAGATATCCTGCAAGTAACTTATTAGCTTTTCGACAGAGATTAGATTATTATGAAAAATATTTTGCTTGCCACAAGTAACTTGGGAAAGGTTGAGGAAATCTCCAAGCATCTCGAAAAATTTGGAATAAAAGTAATTGGCAAGGAAGTGGAAATGCCTGAAACAGGCGATAGTCAAGAAATTATAGCCAAGGGGAAGGCTGAATATGCGGTCGGAAGATTAAAAGAGCCCGTGATAGTTGAGGATACTGGTCTTTATTTCGATGCTTACAAGAACTTCCCAGGAATAAGATCTAAGTTTGTTTTCCGAGCTATCGGATACGAAGGTATTCTAAAATTGTTAGAAAAGAAGTCAAGAAATGCATATTTCAAAACTGTCATGGTATATTGCGAATCAAACAAAGAGCCTAAAATTTTTGTTGGATTGAACAAAGGTAAAATATCGGAAAGTGTAAGGGGCGTGTCGCATCCGCGGTTGCCTTATGATAGCATTTTTATGCCAGATGGTGACGACAGAACTTTTGCAGAAATGGGAAAAGAAGAGAAAGCTAAATATTCGGCTAGAGCAAAAGCAGCAGAAGCATTTGGTAAATGGTTTACTCGCTGATTGTTGTATTCGCTACTATAGGTGTGGTTATCATAGTTACACCAACCCCAAATAAAATTAAAATTATCGAAATTACTACTAGCAGAACTAGGGTTTTGGAATAGCCGATAGCAAATTTTAAAATTAAAAATAAAACTATAGAGCCTATTGTAATTGCCAAGGAAAATCCTAAAGGGTTTATTCTAGCTAAAAAACTTAGCGAAACAAAAAGTTCAAAAATCTTTGAATACATAAAGTTTAAGTCTTCGATTAAACCTTGTGAAAGACCGGCTAGAAGTTCAATAATTATCTGCAAAGGAGATTTTACCATAATATTATTTTGGGACTAAAATAGCATTATTTACTTCCAAATAGCCCGAAGCTGTCTTGTTGTCCCAGACTTTTTCCGCATCAATGAATTCTATTTTTTTCTTGAATATCGGCCCGTCAACGACAAAAGTATTGTAATAACCCCCTTCCCCCAAAATATCAAATCCGAATTCCTTGCTCAGTTCCTTGAATTCTTCAAAATTGGATTTGTTCAATTTCCTGCCCAGCCACTCCGGTCCCAATCCGTCGCTTGCAACATCTGTCATCATTATGTCAAATCCTGAGTCAATTGTTTTTCTGAATAGTTCTTCTGAAGTCAGATTTTCATAAGGAACCATCAATTCCAAGCCAAACTTCCCAGCTACTCTCTTCCACTCCCTTATCTGTGTGGCCTGCAAACCCACGCCACCGACTAAAATTTTGTTGACATTTAATCTTGAAAAAACTGCCTCCAACTCTTCGGCTTCCTCTTTCGGCCCTATTTTTTCCGACCTGATATGAATTGCAGGTATTCCCAAAGCTTCAGAAGACAGCCTGGTCCACTCAACAGTTGCATATTGGTATAGGAATGACTCTGTACTTTTTGGTTTTACTGAAATCAAAGCTTCTACATTCCAACTTTTATCCAGAGCATACTTCAGCGCCATAGAAGAGTCCTTACCGCCGCTGTACATTATCGCTACTTTCATACAACCAGTTACCTCTTTAGAACTTTTAAATCTATCTCTGCCTACTTCTTCCGCATAGGTTTAGGCTGCTCCTCTTCCTCATCCTCTTCAAGCTCTTCCTTCGTCGGCGGCAACAACCTGAGAAACACTTCCATTCCTAGGTAAAATACCGGGAAAAATAAAAGAAGTGCTATAATGGTATGAATGTCGAAAGCTATTGCATTATTGATTATTCCTATTGCTATTGTGGTGAAGTAGGTTACCTCCCTTATTCTTCCGATGAGGTGCGCGATTTTTTTGCCCTTGATAGCCTCGATCATTATGGCAGTGCCGTAGCCTAAAAGAATCGCTACCATTCCGAAGTGGATTGTTGATACTGCAAGCCCCTTTTTAACATATTCGTTCACAATTGTCCTTGCGGAATCTAGTCCTACCCAAAACATCGTAAAGCCATTCGTGATTGCATTGCCGTAGCCGGTAGTTTTTCTTTCCTGGAAATATTCTGTCAGCAGCCAATTCAACCAAACAGGGATTATCAGCCAAAGCAACTCAGGATTCTTCAAGGGCATGAAGGTAAACTGCAGCCATCTGTCAGCTAACAGCCAAAAATATGACGATGCTATTAGGTCTGGTGGTAAAACCATAAGAGTCTTTAATTAATTTGCTTGCTTAGAAATTAAGTTTAATTTTTATGTGACCAATGGAATACTATGAAAACACATCAAGCTAGCATATTTCTAGAAACAAAGAAACTGAATGATTTCATCAAAATCACAGACGGTGTGCAGAAAATTGTAGATGGTTCCAAGATAAGGAAAGGCATTGCCTTTGTCAACAGTTTGCACAATACGGCTGCGGTAATTATACAGGAAGATGACCCGACAATTTTCAGAGACATGATTAACTTGTTTGAAAAAATTCTGCCATCCAAAGGAAATTATGAACATGTGGAAGAAAGTCCGGTAAATGCAACCGCCCATCAAAAATTAAACATGCTGGGGAATTCCGTAAGCATTCCAATAAAAGATGGTAAGTTGATTCTTGGGACATGGCAGAATGTTTTTCTGTTGGAATTCTTCGAACCAAGGAAAAGAGAGATTATTGTAACTGTCATTGGAGATTAATTAATGGACGCAAAAGATTTCAAAAGCCGATTGTTGAAAACCGATGTCCAGCCAAGAGAATATCAAACAAATATAGCACTCGTTGCAAGCGAGAAAAATACATTGTGTGTGCTCCCGACTGGGATGGGAAAAACACTGATATCGGTTCTGGTGGCAGCCAAGAGGCTAGACCTATATCCGTCGAGTAAAGTTTTGATCTGCAGTCCTACACGCCCCCTATCCGCCCAGCACAAAAAAAGTTTTGAGGAATTTACCAACATTGGTCCAGAAGAAATAATTTTGTTGACTGGCAAAATTGCGCCGGCAGACAGAATAGCGCTTTACAGCAAAGCCAAAATAATTATTGCCACGCCGCAAACAATAGAAAATGATTTGGAAGCTGGTAGATTGAGCTTGGAGAATTTTTCTTTCGTGACTCTTGATGAGGCCCACAGGTCTGTCAAGGAATATTCCTATCCTTTCATCGCCAAGAAATTCATGCTCCAGTCCAAGCATCCATTGATATTGGGATTGACTGCCTCACCCGGTGCGAGCGCGGAAAAAATAAAGGAAATATGCGACAATCTTTTCATAAAGGCCGTGGAGATCAGGTCGGAAAATGACGAAGATGTGCAGCAATACGTTCAGGATATACAAAGGGAGAGTGTTTATGTTGAGTTGCCAGAGGAGTTCAAGAAAATAAAATTGCTTCTCGGCGAGGTGTTGAAAGATGATCTATATTGGCTGAAGGAGCATCACTATACATTCACATATACTCCGACAAAGAAAATGCTTCTTGATTTGCAAAGGAGGGCTATAGCAAGCTACATGCATGGCTCTAAAGGCGCGTATTGGGCGATAGTCAGATGTGCGGGTGCAGTAAAAGTGCAGCATGCCGTGGAATTATTGGAAACTCAGGGTGTTGGTTTTCTCTATGACTACTTGAAGAAACTGGAAGCCAGCAAGAAGAAGACTGACGTAAGAATTATGAAAGATCCGAGATTGAGGGAGGCTTCTAATCTAGCAGCAGAGTTGCATGCCAAAGGAATAGAACATCCAAAATTGGAAAAAATAATGAGTCTTGTTAAAGATTTGTTAAAAAATAATCCAGCTGCACGGATAATAATTTTCGCCAGCTTCCGTTCCACTGTTGACAGGATAAATCAACTGATGAAAGATGATGGGATTAAATCTGACATACTAATTGGCCAAGCGATAAAAGAAGGCAAAGGACTTACGCAGGAGCAGCAGATAGAAACCCTGAAGCGATTTGCTGACAAGAAGTTTAATGTATTGTGCGGTACACAAATATCTGAAGAGGGAATTTCAATTCCGGACGTTGAATTTGTCATCTTCTATGAATCAGTTGCATCGGAAATTAGAGCCATTCAGCGCCGCGGCAGGACTGGCCGAACTTCTGCCGGTAAAGTTATTTTCCTTGTCACAAAGGACACCACAGACGAGGCATATTTTTTTGCATCCCTGAGAAAAGAGAAGAAGATGAAAAGCATACTGTATGGTATGAAAGGCAAGGAGCTCAAGCGGCGCAAGACGACATTGGTGGATTGGGTTAGATAATGGACACGCAAAAAATATTGAAGCCTGACGGGAAGGTTGTAATAGTTTCTGACTATCGGGAGAAGGAAATCATAAGCCAGTTGAAAAATTTAGGCGCGACCGTGAATGAAATGAACCTTGAGGCGGCAGACTACATTTGCAGCGATAAAATTTGCATCGAGAGGAAAACTCATGATGATTTTGTAAATTCTATAATTGATGGCAGGCTGTTTGCACAGGCAAAAAATTTGTCGGAGAATTTTGAAAAGCCAATTTTAGTTGTTGAGGGATATTCGAATAGGGAGATAAATGAAAATGCACTGAAAGGTGCTATAGCCAGTTTGATAAGTGATTTCAACATGACAGTGCTTAGTACAAGAAATCATCATGATACTGCCAAGACAATATTCTGGATAGCGAAGAAAGAGCAGCAGGAATTGAAGCGCGGGGTGTCTTTCAAAGTCGGAAAAAAATCGAAGGATATGAAGAGACTGCAGGAAGAGATTGTCAGTAGTGTGCCTGGAGTTAGTGGCGTGATATCCAAAAGGCTTCTGGAACACTTCGGCACTATCGAGAAGATATTTGTTGCGGACGAACAGGAGCTAGCAAAAGTTAAGGGCATAGGTGGCAGGCTGGCGAAAAGGATTAAAGTTATTCTGACCAAATACTATAATAGGTGAGAGTTGCGAGAAGAGCGCTCATTATAGGTTACGATCCTGGTATAACATCCGCTATTTCTATTCTTGACATGCACGGCAACTTGGTATCATTGGTAAGCAGACGGGATGCCGCCAAGGGTGATGTGATAAAAATGATTTCTGCGTTTGGCAGGCCGGTTATAATTTCGACGGATAAAAATCCTCTACCTAGGTCCGTGGGGAAATTGGCGAGTAATTTGGGCGTCAAACCTTTCTGTCCTGAGATGTCTTTGTCCCATATGGAAAAGGAGCGATTGATAAAAGAACTTGAAGTCAAGACGAAGAACAGGCACGAGATTGATGCGCTTGCTGCGAGCATCAAGGCCTGGAAGAATTACAGGGAGTTATCTGCAAAAGTGGATAATACATTGAAACAGTTGGGGTTGGCTGAATTGTTTGACGCGGTGCTGGAAAAGTTGCTAAGAAAAGAAAGCTGCAGCATACATGAAGCTGTGAACGAGGCACTTCTAGAGAAATATAAAATTAGTTAACCGAGCATTAAATTAATGGGCAAAAGATCTGGAAAGCTACTTAAGAAGAGATTGCGGCTTGTCATGTGGTTTTTGATAAGGTTCAATCTACTGGCGATTCCGCTTTATCTCGCGATTTACACAAACTTCTCTTTCCAGCCGCTGCAGGCAGTGATAGCACAGATAACAACAGTTATTCTGAAAGTTCAAGGCTATGATGTGATTCAAAATGACCAAACGGTAATAGCCAACTCTGACGGCAATATTTATCCGATAGAGATTTCTTGGGATTCCACTGGCTGGAAAAGCCTATATGCGCTATTTGCGCTCGTGATGGCAGTTCCTTTCTCAAGCATTGACAGGAAATTAAGGTTTCTAGCGATGGGACTGCCGGCGATTTTCGTATTAAACTTGACCAGGATCCTGACAACAATCCTGATTGCACTAAATTTCGGCTTCCAGTACTTCGATGTCGTGCACACGCTCCTATGGAGGGAGGGATTGATTATCGCCGTGGTGCTGTTATGGTATTACTGGCTGAGGGAAAACCATAATATTAGGTAAAAACAAGTAATTTATAGGGAGTTATTTGGCTGCTGAAGAAAAAGTTTCCTCGAGAATTGAGAACAAGTTCAAGCTAAGCCTGCTTCAGATGGAAAAAAGGTTTGTTGACTTAGAGACCAATATAAGCGAAATTTCTGAAAAGGTAAAGGAAATGGATTTAACACCGATTAATGAGCTTAGACAGAAGGCTGATGATATTGAAGACCTGATCATGGTAGAGCAGGCTGCGATTATTGAACTGAAGAAGATGCTGGAGGGAAGCAAGAGCGCCGAAATCCCGCCAGAGCTTACAGACAAGGTTAGCAAACTCGAAGAATCTTTATCAAATTTGGTTGGGAAGTCTGAATTCCAGAAGACCATAGAAGATCTCAAAAAAGAATTGGCAGACATGCAACCGAATGCCCCGTCGCCATATGAAATGGAATTGCTCCATGACAAGCTGAAGAGGGTAGATGATAATTTTGCATCGTTCAAAACCACTGTCGACAGGACATTGAAGGAACTTTACGAAAAATCTAAGGATGTGGCTACAAGAATCGCAGAAGTGAAAACCCCTATAGATCTTGATTTGGTCAATTCCAAGATAAGTTCGCTGAAGGATACGATAGGCAGCATTGAAAAGAAGAAGATGGAAATCGACTTGAAATTTTCAGAGATGAATAAAAAGCTGGAACTGATCGAAAGTGAAGTGAAGAATCTGCCTACGGAAAGATTTTTTGACGAAGTTAATTTGAATAAAAAAGATTTAGTTGCAACCAACATGAGGATAGATTCTGTTGAAAGGGTTTACAAGGATTTGATTAACACAATCCGCGAATTGGAAAATTCTGTCAGGAAGTTTGACAGTTTGGAAAACATCCATGGCCTAAGCAAGGATATCGAGGATAAGATTGCCAGATTCAAATTCGTGGAGGATGAGCTGAGAAGGCTGTCGATAAGGATGGAAAGCATGTATTCCGGCATGGACGAGAAGATTTCAAATGTATCTCAGGTGGAAAGAAAAGTATCGGAGATTCTGGATTCAATCAATAACTTGCGAAGAGAATTGGACAAACAAAGACTGGAAATTTTGGACAGAGTCAAGAAGGATGATCTGGCTAAGTTGGTTGGACAGAGAACAGTTCCGCAAGTGGATGTTGTGAGAAAGGGCGATTTTGAAACTCTGAAAACGGAAGTGCAAAATTTGAGAAATTCTTATGGTGTAATTGACACCTTGCAGAAAGAGGTTAGAAACAAAGTGGATGTTGTTCAGATGGATGAAAGACTCGGTAAAGAAATGAATTTGAAAAATAAAATGCAGGAAGTCTATGGCTCTATTTCAAAATTTTCAAGCGAAATTGAAAGACTTAAAACGGCTGTGAATGAGAGAGATAGAAGAATGGATTTTGCGGCTGTCGGCAGTTTAAAATCTGAGCTGGAAAAACACAATAGCGTGCTTAATTCCGTGCAGAAAGAGGTTAGAAACAAAGTGGACGCCGTACAAATGAGGGATCTGCTGAAGAAAGGTGATTTGCAAAACGTCTACAGGATGATGAAGGAAGTGGATAACAAGGTGAAGCAAGTGAAGGTCGATGAGATTTTGAAGTTGATGGAAGTTATGAAGAAAGACATGGATGAAAGGCTCGGTTCTTTGAAAGAAAAGGAAGACTCGCTGGTTGACGAAGTGGTGAGGCATACAGAGGTTGGAATAGATGAGCTGCAGTATAACATACAGACTCTTTTGGAGAAAGTGGTGTACTTGGAAAGCAGGATGGCGGCAATAGAAAAAATGATGGAAGAAACCAGGCTGCAGCCATTGATAATTGAGTAGCTTTTATATAAGGTTTTCTAGATAATTTGATTTAATGTCCTATACTTTGATAATCTCTGAGAAGCCTGATGCTGCCAGACGCATATCCGAATCCATTGCTGACAGCAAGCCTAAGACCATAGAGAAGAACGGGGTAAACTATTACGAATTTACTGTCAAGGGCAAGAGACATATTTGCGTTCCTGCAGTCGGACACTTGTTCGTTCTGAACCCTAAGAAGAATGCCAAAACCAAGGGCTGGAATTATCCGGTGTTTGATTTCGAATGGATACCCACATATTCAAGGAAAGGAACGGAGTGGACGGAAAAATATTTCAAGAACATACAGGAGCTTGCGAAGGGCGCGAAGGATTATATTGATGCTGCGGATGTCGACAACGAAGGGGAGGTACT
>CAYITO010000004.1:0-33004 GCA_964366355.1 uncultured archaeon | reverse complement strand
TACGGGTCTGGCGAACGCGATGGTCGAAACCGGGGAGAAATTGAATTTGGGAAAGAAACCGATTTTGGACAAGCACTCGGTGGGAGGCTGTATTGGTGACAAGACTACTTTGCTTTTAGTTCCTATTGTGGCTGCAGCAGGATTTACTATACCAAAAACATCGTCAAGGGCAATAACGGGCGCCGCCGGCACCGCCGACAAGGCTGAAGTCCTAATGCCTGTCGATTTGGGTATTGATGAAATAAACGATGTGGTTGGAAAAACAAATGGTTGCATTACATGGGGAGGAGCATTGAGGCTTGCACCTGCAGATGACATTTTTGTTCAAGTTGAATATCCGCTGGCTATAGATCCGCTAATGCTGCCTTCAATAATGGCTAAAAAAAAGGCTGTAGGTTCTACTCACGTCGTGATTGATATACCGACTGGGAGAGGAACGAAGGTAAAAACAATTGGTGATGCGAATTTGCTGGCGAAGGATTTCATAGAATTGGGCAAGAGGATGGAGATTCAGACAAGGTGTGCGATCACCTATGGTGAGCAGCCGATTGGCTATACTGTTGGTCCTGCGCTTGAGGCAATTGAGGCATTGGAAGTCTTGATGAGGACTAAGAATATTCCTGATCTGGTTGACAAGGTTACTGACATAGCTGGAATTTTGTTTAGCATGGTTGGTAAGCGTGACGGAAAGCAGTTGGCAATGGAGATTTTGAAATCAGGAAAGGCAGAAAGCAAGATGAGGGAAATAATCATGGAGCAGGGGGGTAATCATGACATAAAGCCTGACCAGATAGAAATCGGGGGGTTTGGTTTGGATATCGCAGCCGAGAAATCCGGCTATCTGCTGTGGATTGACAATAATCATATGGTTGAACTGGCCAGGGCTGCCGGCTCGCCGAAGGACAAGGGGGCTGGGGTGAAGATTTACAAAAAAGTCGGTGATGGAATCAAGAAGGGCGAGAAAGTGCTTACTGTCTATGCTGAAAAATCAAGAAAGCTTGACCGCGTAAGGAAATTCCTGGAAGAGGAGGTAATTGTTGGTACAGGCGAAAGGATGGAGATGCTGATACAA
Source organism: uncultured archaeon (assembly GCA_964366355.1). Lineage (GTDB taxonomy): Archaea > Aenigmatarchaeota > Aenigmatarchaeia > CG10238-14 > SCSR01 > JACQIA01. The sequence continues at coordinate 31,932 of CAYITO010000004.1, read as the reverse complement.
GAAGTCAGAGAAAAGCCTCTGGCTAAGAAAGCATTCATCCTTGAGAGATGACTAGGAAATTACTTCCCAAGAACTATTGCAATTGTGGAAACGTTTAGCTTTCCTTTATCTGAAGTTATTTCTTCTGTTCCGATGTTGATGTCTCTTATTTGTGCGTCTTTTAGGAATCTTCTTCTGACGATTTCTGCCACGTCCACCGCCGTGCTTATAGCTCTTCCCCGAGCTTTTATGTGGACTTCATTATGTCCGTTGCTGAATTGAGTTATTGTCGCGAGGACGTAAGCCATTGGTGGTTTCTTTCCTATCAAGACGACATTGTCTCCTGCTTTTACTTGATTTTCTGGCATTTCTAAACCTCCTGTTGCTGTAGTTTTGAACAACCTACTGTTAATTATAGGGTAATATTTAAAAGCTTTAGGTTAATATTTCTAGAATCACAAATTGTATTTTAGATAACAGTGCTAATGCAATTAAGACCAGGCCAACCAGGATATCCAGTGGGAGCCCCAGGTGGTGTAACACCGCCAAAAGGAAAAGGAAAAGGTCTTGGTAGTAAAATTGGCAATCCGCGTTTTATCATTTTTCTTATTTTATTTGCAGTAATTCCTACAATAGTTTGGACATTTCAGTTAGACAACCTTTTAGACTTATTGGGAGAGCTTGGAAAGGCACTTCCTTTACCAGGTTTTGGCGAGCTTCTCTTCAGATGGTTGCCAATGATAATGTTCTTTCTTTTTGGCTGGTTGAGAGCTAGTAACTATTCAGAACCCCAGCCGCCATATTTCTTACATCCACCGCCAATGGGCCGTGCTATCGTTGAGCTCATAATATTCTACCTTTTCACAATCTTTATTCCAATTTTTATTGTAAAACCTCTTATAACAGCGGGTGTAGAATCGCTTTTGGCAATACCGCAAGTAAAACAATTCATTTCAGGATGGAACTCTATAGCAGAGCAGGTAAGTTTTCTGCCAAAGATAGATGTGCCAGGGGAAAAGGAAAAGACAAAAGAAGAAATAGCGTGTGGTACGGATGAGCAGGGCAATGTCAAATACAGAAAGCTTGATGAAGAGGGGAATGTCATTGAAAGCGGTAAGCCTATTTCTGTCGGCATACAAGCTCCTGCATGGCCACTGAGAGGGGAGTTCTATAAGTTAACTGTTAAGATTAAGCTGGATGAGAATGTCAAGAAGCCCTTGAATGTTATAATTGCTCCAGGTAAATCACTGGATAGTGAAAAGACTGAAGATGGGAATGAAATTATAAATTTAGATGCCGAAGGCTCCTTTATAAAAGGGGAAACGGATAAGAAAATTAAGGATATCAAAAAGCCGATAGCATTTAATTTATTAACTCCTTTGGGCTGTTTGCCTCCTAATGGCTGCTTGATAGAGCCCGGACCCAGTGGCGAGAAAACTGTGGACTTGATTACCACAAAAAAAATTGAATTCAAATCTGGTATAAAAGCTGAGGTGAATATTGAAGCCAAGATAAGATACGACAAGGAGGATAAGAAAGGCGTTGGAATCGGCACTCTGCTGATTTTCAAAGATAGCAAAGATGCTGTGGCAAAGCAGCAAGATCCCAATTTCAAAAACAATAACTGTCCCAATACCTTTTCAGGACCTTTGGATGTTGTAGTCATACCTCCATTCTATACAGTCGGAGATGAGAGTGAAGGTGGCGATGGTTACTTTGTAGATAGTGGGGGTCTATGCGAAAAATTACCTGAAACTTTATTCAGCTCAACAGGTGGGTATTGTATCCACAATGTGAAAGATGTAAAAGTTAGGCTGATAAACAAGGACGAGAAGGATGCCAAGATAGAGGTAAAATCTGTAAAGATATTTCCTTTTAAAACTCCAGAAGGAACTTTCCCAAAAGAATATACAAACCTAGTTAAAGGTATATTGCCGTTTCTAGGTGGCAATTGCTTTTTAGAGTCTTTAGGGCCAAGTGCTAAAAATATTCTATTCAAAGATGAGGAGGGTACACTTGGTAGTATTAAAAAGGTGGAAGATTTAGCTCCAAGGATACTAAAAGAGCATACTTATATTTGCAGGTATCAGATAAATGACTTTCCGCCGTCATTGCGCAGTCAAGAAAAAGTTGACACTGAAGGCATAATTGAATTTAGGGCATACCAATTCAAGGCTGAGGTGGAATATAATTATGTGGCAACATTTGTAAAAGCTAACATACCTATGAGTACAGAGACTATTGGTAAAGTTGAGGAAGGGGAACAGCCACTTGGCTCCACATCTGAATGTCCTCGCGATATTAGTGGTGGCTGTACTATAGATAAGTTGAAGGATACATGTTTTGGTAGTAATGCGCCTAAAGCGTCAGCTATTTGCAATAAAGAAAGCGGTGGCGATCCACTCAAACCGAGTGGAACTGATAGATGCAAAGATGGAACTGTGTATTCTCATGGGCTATTTCAAATTAATGTAATTGCGCATGCGGAGAAAATTGGTGGGGACTGTGTAGGTCTCTTCGAAACAGATGGTGGGTCCCTTGGAAGTTGTCTGGAATGGGCTACTACAACCCAAGGAATCAGATATTGTAAATTACGTAATTGCTGGGTTAAAGATGCTGATATGGATAGATATGCTAGATGTGTTCAAAGAATTGACGAGATAGATAGAAATATTGATATTGCTTGTCAGATATCAAGCAACGGTGCGGATTGGGGAGTTTGGGGCGCGAATGACATATGTAAATTCCCTGCTCCACAATAGGTGTTTAGTCAACGAGGACTTATTGAATTAATTTTTGGTTATAATCATTCCCAGAAACCACATTAAAGTTTAACTGGATATTGCTCATGATGTTTTTATCAAGTGTGGAATCGTAAACTGGATATTTGTTTGCTATATCTGAAATGGAAACTTTAACCTTGGCTGCACCAACATATTTGAATGTGCATGTTGTTATTTTAAACTCTTTAACACAACCACTTTCAGATCGTTCACAACATCCTCCTGTACTGGGTGTGCATGTTGGGATTATCTTACTTTTTTTATCAACCACAGATAATCTAGTTGAAACTGTAGATGTACTTAGCTCTTCACCTAAGGAATTTAATTTTGAATCTGTATTCTCTAAAATTTGATTTTCGCCTTCTGAAATTTCAAAACCATTTTCGTTTTTAAAAACTTGCTCTTGTGTAGGTTGTATACCGCATAGTTCCATACTTCCAGTTGTTGTTTGTAAATTTTCATTATAGTTGGATTTAAACCCGATTGCGGTTATTGCTTCAATTATTTTTTCTTTTGTTTTATCAATTGACACAAAATTTTCTTTACCTATTCCAAACAAAGTTAAAGTCTTAGTAGGAAGCTTGGCAAAAACATTTGCCTTGTTTTCTAATTCATATTTAATACCAAGCAAACCTCCGACTATTTTGAGTTTCTTATCGTTGTTTTTCTCATCCTTAGAAAAGGCGCTTATATGCTCTTTATCTTCCTTGTCATCTCTTTCTACATCAACCTGTGTATAATCTACTGTTGTAATTCTTCCGCCAGTCAACTGATGGCTATATTGGTTTAGCATTTCAAGTGTTCTGGAAGTCAAGATTTTTATAAAGTCTGTTGGAAAGCCTGATGTATCACCGTAATATCTCCATTTTACTGATGCTTCAGAATTGCCACCATTCTTCGCAATTTCAAACGATGATTGATAGTAGGAATAGCTTAGTGCTTGCTGTAAATTTCTCCTTAAAAGTTCCATGTCATCTATGCCATCAGCTATAAGCATTTCACCAACGCCTTTTCGAATGGTTTCGATTTCTCTAAACGAAGAGATGTAAATAAATCCAATGCCTGCGTAAAGGAAAATAAGTATGAAAATAATGAAATGCACGATAGATAGACCTTTTCTCATTTAATCGCCAGCCTAATATTTTCAACAAGTTTTTTTGGATGGAAAGGCAAAACAATTTTGACTGGATTCGTTTGATACTTTTGATCCTTAAGATCAGAACAACTTTTATCGGCAAGCTTAACATTTCCGCTTTCTAACAGGTAGCATTTGCTTTTCACAAGCTTGTCTAAATCACTTATCAAAAATTCCACCTTCTGGCCAGCTATCGAAAGCCTTTCTCCTATGATTTCCAACGTGAGTTTTGGCTTGTTATCGTTTAGGAAATCGGGGTTTGTAACTGACAATATAGAAAGCAATGTATCTTTAGCAATGAGAGTCTTATAATTAATTGCGTATTGGGTTTGTATGTTAATCCTTAGGATCTCTGGTCCTACAAGTAAAAATGGGATGAATACAATTAGCAGAATGATCAAAATAGGTAAATCAAGTATGCCTTTCATCTCTCCACCGGAACTATGTTAACAAGTATCCTGCCCAATTTTACATTACCTTGTTCATCCCTAATTGTTAGGGGAAATTCTATCGGATTGGCAAATCCAACTCCGTATCTTACCTGCTTGACTTCTTTTAGAATTTCGGTCTTCGGTTCTAACACTTCGATCCTAACTAGGTGGGCATAGCTTTTGGGGATAAATCTGCCGCCTCCAGGGGCGTTAACTTCTATGTCATCGGCTTGATAGCTATAAGTTTCAAACAGTCTATCCTCGTCCAAATTTTTTATTTTGTTTTCATCTAACATACCAGCATGTACGCCATTTTCATCTTCATATGCCAGCATATAAGAACTCAAAAGCACTTTTGCATACACAATCTTTCTGGATATTAAAATTTCGTTTTCATTTAGAACTTCCTCGGCATTTATCTGAGCCCCCCAATATAAAAATAGCAGGAAAAAGAAAAGTGCAACCGCAAGCATAAAGAAAAAGTGTCTTACAAAAATGTTTGAAAGCTGTCCTTTGCTTCTCATCCAATCTTCTCTATCCCATATTCATCATTCAGCTTAAAAATTCGGAAATTTGCTCCGACTGCTGTATCGTCAATTGCAAACTTAAATGGGAGTGAGTATAGGAAATTTTGTTTAGTATTGTCAACTCTGATTACATTAATAAGCTTCCCTTTTACAGTCACCTCATGCACTACTTCATCCTGTATATCATAATCAATTTTTATATCTTCTGTAGCTGCGCCAGTTAAAGAGGTTAACCCAGATAATTCTAAAGCGACGGCATGTGTAGACGTTCTCGCTATACTTTGCTGTACATCCTCTATTATTTTAGGGAACAGCATTGTGCCAAACCATACAGCAATGGCGAAATATGCAATAAACAATAGAACATCGACAGCGCTGAGTGTCATAGTTAATATTTACCTTTCTATTATTTTACTATTGGATTGCATTGGGCTTTTGACGGTCCTTTAGCGCCTACGCCCTTGAGGAACTTATCGCATCCTTCTGGTGATTTTTCCTCCCATTCATACGGCTTGTCGCCTTCTGCGAAATCTTTGACAGCCCAAAAAGTGCAGTAATTTAACAGCTTGACACCGCAACCCATCTGTGTAGCTTCCGTTCCAAAAAAATCGATGAAACCAAAGGTAAGCACGATTGCAAAAAAGAAAAACATAAGTGTGGTTATGATTATAAAAATAGTATTTACTGCGATTGCTTTCATAATTTAATCTTAACTTCCCTCTATAATATTCTTCTTATTCGCTGTTGGTTTTTTAATTTAGCGTGCTGGAGGACGTTGTGGAGAAGTAGATGTGGGCCGAGGTTGTGCTGTGGGTGGTTGGCTAGTTTGTCTAAGAAGCTCTTTACATTTAGTTTCGATGTCGTTACCGGTTTTACCACCAGTAAGTAATTTTTTATGTGGCTCGCAATCCTTGTGTATAGCATAAAAATCTTCGTTCTCACCAGGCTTTTTATTATCATCATATCCGCTTGTTGACCAAGAAGTGCAATATGCTATTAGTTTTGCCTTACAAGTTTCCTGGTCTGCAATACTTCCAAAGAGAGTACCTTCTTTATTAAACCAAAACCCGAGCAATGCCAAAATTACTATGCCCAAAACTATTGCGATTATGTAGCTGACAGCCACGCCTTTTGACATTAATTAATTATTTTGCTTTTACATTAATTTAAAGAAAATTATTTACACTTCTTGGGTGTAGAACAGGTTGCAGTTTGATCTGCCTCGCCTGCTTTGAGACAAGTTACACTACATCTTGCGTTTGTACATGTTGGAGTTGCTCTAGATGCAAAACCTGTAGGGCAAGTTGGTACACAATTTGGTTCACAAACTTTAGACTGACATTCTGCATTATTTTCACATGTTGCCCCCACTCCTAGTAAAGTTCCAATGCGGGCTCTACAATCTGGTTCGCTGGGATCTGCAACACCTAATTGTGAACATCCCTTCGCAAAATCATCCCATTCCCCAGAAGGCTTGCCGGTATAACCAGTAGCACTCCACAAACTACAATAAGTGCTCAACTTGTTCCGGCAGTCTTGTACTGATATACTTGTAGTTGATGTGAAGAAAGTAAACCCTATTATGGCAATCACAACTATTCCTAGAAGGATTGCAATTACGTATGGTACGGCTACCCCTTTTCTCATAATCTCTTAAATCTAATTTCTATTGGGTAGAATATAAAGCTAATTACCAAGAAATTGCCAACTTATGATTCTAGAAAAGTTACCTGTATCAATCCTCTTTCAACACCTTTATAGTTGAATTTGACAGTTGATGTGCCAGCTTTAGTAGAACTTATAGCAACTCTGCATGTGTAATAGAGTACACCGCCATCTTCCTGACATGCTATATCGTCTAGTGCATCAAACTCTGGCCGGTCGGTCTCAAACTTTATCTCATCTTCCTTAATGCCGTTAATAACTACGAAATCTTTATCCAACAAAGCAACTACAACTAGCTTAAAGTCGTTGCCGTCTGCCTTAACGGTTTCGTCATAAATAACTTCGCCCTTTATTTCGCCAACAACTCTATCAGCATCCAGATGGATGATAGTTTGAACAATGTTGTTCTTATCAAATGGTTTGCATGAATCATCCAGAAGCCCGCCGCCTACCGCTACTCCATAATCTTTCGGACAGCCGCATCTGAACGGATAGTGTTTGAAGCCCTCTTTGCCAGCACAATAGGAAGGTTGATTGGCTCCTCGCAATTCAAGGGTACACGTGCCTGGAAGGATTACAATATCGTTATTCTGTTTGTTTTTATACTTGCATACTTGGTAATCCGCCCAACTGTCGAGGCCAGCTAAACGCGGTGAATTAAACAATTTTACAATATTTTCATTTACATCATCTGTAATATCAAGTGTATCGGACCCCCAAATAAGCACGGCATTAAGCTTTCCACCTGCATCGCTTATTGCTTGTTCAAATTTCTTAAATCTTTCATCGTTCTTTGAGACGCCTAATTTTACATTAAGATCCCCGCAATCTGAACTCCAGCAACAACCTGGCTGCGACAAACAAGTACCCTTGCTAGTAAATTTATTGCAGGATTGGGGCTGTCCTGTACAGGCATTTTGGAGCAATTGAAGCCCATCTATCCATAAAAATTCAAACGGTGGTCCATCACTACCAACTTCAAATTTTATTTTTTCAACTTTACTCCAGTCAAAAGATTGCGAATGCAATTGAAAATCATCTTTATTGGGGGTATTGTATTGCCAGTCATTCCTTATGGTAAGGGTTTTTTTAGTACTTGCTTCATTGCCTGAATTGTCGGTAAGCTGAATTACAGCGATATTGTTACTAATAGAACTCGATTTAGTATAAAATGCTATACCTTTAGTTAAGTCTGCTGGTGCATTGAATTTATATTCAACGAATTTATTCAATACGCCGTATTTGTTGCTGATGATTGATAACTCGCCTCTTATTTTAATTGAACTAGTTCCTAATTTTTTGTTAGTGCTATCGGTTGTTATTTGAAGGCCGGTATCGCCAGACCAACCATCCAGAGATTCTGATATTTCACTAGATAGGCCGCATCCTAAATCACATTTGTTTGACTCCAACCTAATGGGGGCGTTACATGCTAGAGGTGTTCCTTTACATCGTGCCTCGGGAAGTTTGCCGCATACCATAACATGATCTGTGGTCCCGCCTGGAAGTCTAAAGCTACCTACAGTTTCGTACATTCCTTTAAAGAAGGTTCCAATATTTTTGAAAATATCGCCGGGGCCACTAATCTTTCCAAACCCTCTGTCATCAGCCCATATATAAATTGTTTGGGCGGGTTTCAAATTAGCGGATCTAATTGTTTCAAGTTGCGTAAATTCACTTACAGTCAAGAGACCTGCAGCAGTTCCTCCAACAAGTTTGGCATTTGTGGCTGTTTTTACTGATTTTACAAGAACACCACCAGTTTTCAACACTTTGAAGTATGCGGTCCCTGGTACAGCTAGTACCGCTACATCTGCTGAATACTTCCATACATCGAATTTTTCTTGGCATTCACGGCCAAATGGAAGGGCACCAACGCCAGCGGTGTCTTTTGATTCGATGGCAGAATTGTCTATGTATAAAACTGGTTTGCCTCCGACTTTTTCTCTAGCATAACCGCCAGTACCACATTTGTCGGTTGCAGTTGCCACACAGCTAAAAATATCGCTTAAATCCTCTGCTTGTATTGTCGCACTGCCCCCAGTTTCTGGTGTTCTAAACTCCACTGGATAGGCGCGTGAAATTTCATCACAAACTTTACTATCATCCTTAAGCCCGTATTCTTTAAGTTTGTTGGGATCGCAAAATTCTGCACAAGTGCCTCCTTCCCATTTTATGCTCTTAGCTTTTCCGCATCCTTCGAAACATCTTACTTTCGCACATGCAATTGCCTTTTCTAAGTTATTGCCAATTTCTATTGATGCCAACTTTTTTTTAACACCCAAGGGATCAAATGCATCTCCTATGCCCACTGCTTGAAACATCCTAGGCACAAGAACTAACAGAACTATAACTGCTAGAACGAGCATCACTACTGCACCTATAGCTAGGCCTTTCATAAATAATATTTCGGTTGGTTATTAAGAAAGGTTACTGCGATGACTTTAGGGTGTTTGACTTTGTTTCAAATTCTTTTCTGATTGCTTAAGGCAAGCGCTAGAAGTTTTGGGACAAACTTTTACATGGGTTGCTTTATTTATTTTATCTGATGGTAGATTACCGCTTGATTCAGTAACATACAAAACATTATCTCCCTCGTATAAAACTACATCTACATTGGTTCCCATTTCAACCGACTCTACACCGTTATCTTTAGAAACGCAACCAGACTCTTCTAGCTTATGTACTTGCTCGTCAGCTAGATAAAATTCGTTATTGCCCTTGTGCCAAACATTCCAATCTGGATTGAATGGTTTATCATGTAAAATAACACCTTTGAAACCAATTTTCCAGACTTTAGCAGACTTTGTTTTGTCGTTAAATTCGTAATCGCTGAGTTTATCTACACTAGAGAAGAATGTCCTGCAATTGCCTTTATAATCTACTTTATCGTATAATGCCACAACATATTCAGAGGTTGAAAGTCTTATTGAAGATACGCCGTCGAAAAGTTCTTTACCAACATTCTCTAGGCTGGGTGTGTCGCTGGCTATGTCTATAGATGAACTTTTTTGATAATCTTGATTCTCTTTTTCAAAGAATGTTACAGGACCTTTTGGCTGCTCTCCTGGTTTATTTATATTGAAAGGTTGTTGAACACAAGATTATGTGATTAATTGCTCCAGTGGCCTTATGGTAAATATTTATAGGAACATCGGATTTTAATCGGCATTCTTTCTGTCTTCCTCTTTCCCCTTCCCCCCCAGATTTTTGATCACAATCTTTCGGTCCATTCCCATTAATCAATAGTCTCTCCTCTATCGATACCTCATCTTCACCTAGTACAATAGCTGCGAAATCACATTTGCTATTAAAGTACATGTTTGGAGGAATTTTAGGATGAAGTTTTATAACATCTAGTTCTCTTATATTTGACTGAAATGTTACTGGATACTTTTCACTATCTTCTCCGCATAATGGACCTTCTTTTCCTTTACAAAATTCTCTAAAACATGATATTTTACCCTTATCCCCCCATGTTATATCATTTGTCTTAAGAAGAGTACATCCCTTTTGTACACCACTTTCTCCATAACATCTTGTGTATGCACATTTGATTGCCTTTTGTAAATCCTCAGTAATTTTTTTACTTTCATCTCCTTTTGCTCCTTCTTTTCCCAGTTCGCAATCCTTCCCGCCAGCGATGAAACATGATAGGACAGAAAACGGGTCTGCGGTAGATGTACCTTTAAAAAATATCCCTGCTACTCCAAGCAAAACCACAACCCCCAGAACGAGAAAAACTATTGTAGTAACGGCGCCTTTTTCCATATTATTAACTTCTAATTTATCTTTTGGTGTCATAAATTTCATGTTAGTGTGCCACAAATCTTTTCAAGGAATAAGAACTTAAAGTTCTTACAAAGGTTGAATGTTTTAGCAAATCCTTTAGTTATCTCTTCAAATGAAAAGGCTGTAAGTTTTAGCTGTCCGGAGAAGAACATCCAGAGCAACACCAACGCAATAACAGCTATAACCAGAATTACAACTGTCCTTATGGCTTCTCCAGTCATCCCTTTGTTCATAATTAATATCTTGGAATTGTAGTGTAATATTGTTTTTAGTTATTTCAATCATCATCTACATTTAGTGGCACTGCAATCTAGAAAATTACATGGGTTTACAGATGTGTCCATTTTATCATGTATTTCGAAATGCAAATGTGCCCCAAGCGAATATCCTGTGTTACCCACAGTCCCTATTTCCGATCCCTGCTCAACTTTTTTGTCTTTTTGTACAGATACTTTAGATAGATGAGAATACACCGAATAAAGTCCGTCATCATGTTTTATCTTGATATAATTACCTAAACCTCCGCCACAACGTCTGTCTCCTTCAGAACAGCCTGTAACAACTGTTACAACTATACCATTTGCTATTGCCATTACCTTATCGTCTAATCTACCTGCTGCATCTATTCCTTTATGTATTCCGTCCCTTGATTCTGGCGCACGATCTCCAAAACAATAGCCACTGACACTATTTGTGAATAAAACAGGCCATAGATATTTCTGCTTAATGCATTTCTTCCATTCTTCATAATGTCCAATCACGCGTTTTCCATAAGACTTGTCAGAGGAATCACATCTGCCTGAATTATATGCGGTTGCAGCGTCTTCTAGAATATTTCCACAATCTTGCAGTTTTTGATTTAAGTAATGAACGCCGCATCTGACATTTTTCAATACATCTTCAAGATCTTTATTGGAATCTACAATATCGTTGTCTTTGCATACTTTGCCGGCCGCCTCTATTTCTATAGGCATTATCTGCATTATCCCATATTCGCCAGAACTGCCTCTTTTCACACTGCCATCAGGATTATAATGTTCGAAACTTGTTTCTTCAGTAGCTATTGCGGCAACAAATGCATGGGGGTTTAGCACAGCCTTCAAAGGAGCTGTCCCTGGCAATTCTCCAATAGTTTGATCGATATAGTCTCTGTATTTTCCATATTGTATATCTGCCTGTGCACTGGATAATTTAGGCGGAAAATTGCCGCATCCCAAAGCTACAGTTGTGCCTGTTGAAGGAGACGGTCTGTCTCGCGGAGGCGGTGCTGCCTCAACCTTCGTTTTTAAGTAATCTTTTAAAAGATTTTCCAGACTACTAGGGGCTGAAGCAAGTATAAGCGTCCCGACAATCAATGAGACGACAACCCCCAAAACTGCAGAGCTCACTCCCTTCCTATGCATCAAACCACTCCTACAGCCGGTATTATGCTTGCAAACATGGCATAAACCACAATTAAAGTCAAACTGTAGATTATCGTGGCTAAAGCCAGTGTCTTGCCGAGGTTGAATTTTTTCAACAAACTCTCTTCGCCGTTGTTGATCGTACTCAAGAAAATAGCCAGCATGCCAACGATTTCAATCATGTAAATGCCAACAATCAATTGAAAATAGTGTGCGGGGATGATTTGGTCCAAGTTTATTATAGACGATAAAAATCCTCCGCCAGCTGCACCGGCAAGCCCTCCGCCAAATAAAGATTCCTGTACGGACAATAGAGACTGTCTAAGGCTAATCAGCATCTGCATTATCATTGCAGCCAATGCAACCACTATGCCTGATGCTAATGGTGCTAAAAGTAACGCTTGTATTTCCATGGTAGAAGTGGTTTCCCCCATAGTTTCTCTCAAATCTTCTTGAACTTTGTGGGCATCTTTCAGGTATTTAGAAATTGTAATCATCGCATTTGAAACTGCACCCATGCCTTTCTTAGAAATTTCAACTATTGCTCTCATAGTAGCTTCAATCGTTTGTGATGGATAGTATACGATTGCACCACTCCTTTCATCAAAAACGGCTTGTTCTAAAGTCATGCCGAAGGTTTCGATATTATACAATATTGTCTCGAAAAATTTCGAGATTTTCAACTCTTTCATTTTTGGTGTGATATTTTTCAAAGCCGTTTCCAGTGGGATGCCTCTAGTCAATTGATTTCCAAGTTGGAACAGCCCCTCTGCAAACTCATTCTCCATTTGCACAACTTCATCTCTCAGCTTCAGTTTTTTGCCGGTAGTCGTAATTGTATAAATAATTATGCCGGCAGAGATGCCCCAAGTGATAAGCAGTGAGTAAATCAGCAATTCAAAACTAAATAGCTCGGTGGATTGCGCCATTAAAAATAAGCCAGCAGCTATCAGTGAAATCGCGACGATGGCTGAAATTATAAATGGTTTGCCATAGGGTTTATCTCCAGAGAATTTTGGATGCCTAGATATATCCGGATGATGGAATGTATAAGGTCTCTTTTCTAAATAATTGTTCATCAACAAGTAAACTGAAAAGGGTATGAGGATGTCGTATCCTATAATTATCCAGAATGGTTTTACCACCTCTTGCAAGAAAATTCCTATTACTGGCAGGAATATAAGTCCCAAAATTGGGAGTAGTATGCCGAGTGCATTAAAAAGTGTAACTGGTGTTCTCAAATCTTGGGCAAAATGCTCCATCCTTTCCTTCGTGCCACTCAGGATAATCTCTACTGCTTCATCCAAGCTTTCATCTAATTTCTTCTGGGATTCGAAAGAGGATGACTTGATTAAATATATGGCCTGTGTAAATTCCTCATTATCTTTTTTCCATTTATTTATGAAATCGTCCAATGCGTCTGATACAGAATTGTGTTTTCTTGTGTATACGTCCCAAAGAATCTGCTTGAAATCCAAAGCCAAAGGCCCTTTCAAGTTGTTGGCGGTGAATTTTACGGCATTCTCTATGTTTGGAGATATTCTCATGGAAATTGTCATGTACAATACAGAACGTACCATCTCTGAAGTAGCTCTGATTTTGTACAAAATGGAGTAATGTAAAGGGTAGTTGGATAAGTAGAGCAATGTTAAGAAACCCAAAATTATCGATACTATAAACGTATCCTGTAAAATAGCTGGTATGTCCTCTCTGTTTGCTTCTACCATGATATCTGTAAAATCGCCTTCCCACTCAGCTTCAATAACGGTTGTTTCGTTATAATGCAAAGGTTCTGTTGGCTCATTGGTAATTTCCACAGTTTTATTATCTACAAAAACTCTGAACCCGGAAACATCAAAATTTCCTGTGTTCATTGCATTGATCAGAAGTGTATTTTCGGAAATTCTTTCCGTCTCCAGCGTATCTAACCTAAAAACTGCGTTGGGTAGACTCAGAAAAGCCACTACAGAAAACGGTATGATTGCGATTAGGAGTGTTGCTAAAACCGTCAAAGAGAATGCCTGTTTTGGAGTGATCTTCAAGTGGCTGAATTGTATTGCCTCCCTGTAATTTTTAACTATGAAATTTGGCGGCGGTATCGGCAATAATTTTTCGGCCATGCGGCAAAGGCTTTCATAAAATGTTAGCTTCTTCAGGTATATTTCTTCCCTTATAAAATCTTCGTATTCTTTTGTTAGGGACATCAGCTATCTAAATTAAATTGTCGTTTGCCATAAATTAAGAAATCGATTTGCAATTATATTCTTCATTTTTTCAGCCTCTCCTTGAACCACCTCTCCCACTTTTCAAAAATCATTTTTGAATCCAGACTCCCAACCTCCTGCATCACGCTTTCGGATATCAAATGGAAGGCTTCGTTGCCGGCAGTAATCCATTCCGCCTCCAAGACATCAAACCTGTTCAGCTTCTTTGCGGCTTCCACCATTTCCTCCTTTATTTTGGATCTCAAAAGTATGTTGTCCCAGACCAAGTCCCAAGCGCCATGCCACTCCCTGACTCGCTTGGCTATCCCATTCAATACCTCTGACTCACCATCTATCAAAGTATCTGTAGGCTTTAACCGGTCTTCTTTGGCAGAATATTGCATCAATGGGACAAATCCCCCCTCGTCAAGCGGGTCTTCCTTCCAATGCTTTCTAACTTCTGTGAGTTCGGTGATGCGCCTAAACCTGTGCAAACCGTCCGGTGAGCGAAGCTGGTTGCAGATTGTGATCAAATCCAAAGCCTTGAAGCTGGTCGGAACTACGCCAAGGTCGTGGACAACCCTGTCGTAAACTCCGTAGGCTGATTCGCCGTGTATAGTGCCTGCAACGACATTTGCCAATGCTCCGATTCTCATCGCCTCGAAAAGCGCGACTGACTCCTTGCTTCTGACTTCGCCAATAATTAGGGAAGAGTCCCCGAGCCTCAATGCAGTCCTCAGTGCCTCGTCAGCTGCCAGCTCTGTTTCTATGTGGGTTATGACCGAGCGTGCCTTCATGCCCAGGATGTTATAGCCCAATTGCCGCATCAAAGAAATGTTCAATTCCGGCGTGTCCTCTAAAACGCATATCCTGAATTTTCTCATTATCTCGAGCATCATCGCATTCAAAAGTGATGTCTTGCCGCTTCCCCTCCCTCCAGCCACAAGCAATGCCCTGCCACCGTCGATGACAAAACTCATCAATCCTGCGTACAAAGAATCAAAATATTTCACGTTCATGAACAGCGGGAATGTCCAAGGTTTTTCCCTGTGGCGCCTGAATGCAAATGCCAAACCTTCGGGCGACAAAGACCTTGTCATTGCAGCAACCCTCGCCCTTCCTCCAGGCACATTAAGCTCTGTGTCCAGCACTGGGTTGGCTTCGTCCAGAGGCCTTCCTGAATAAAGCCTGAATCTCGTCGCCCATGCGTCTGCATCCTCTTTTGTCGGGATCAGGTTTGTCCTGCATTCCTCGAAATCAGAATGGTAAATTTCCAACGGAGTTGAGCCTATCGGCGCATTTACAAAAATGTCCTGTATTTTATCATCCGCAAGCAGAAGCTCCAAGACACCAAATCCTGCCGTATACCTAGCCAAAATCTTTGCAAGCTCCTGCACTTCCAGAGGGGATAGCGTGATTCCGGCGTTTCTCGCCACGTCCTTTATCAAATCGCCTCCGATGTTGAAGAAAATCTCCCTGACCCTTTCAGGCTCTTTCACCTCCGCCTCCGATGGCCTGTGGGCTGCAAGATAGCGCCTAGCCGCATCCAAAATTGTGAATTTGTCTTCTGACAGCTGGAATTCTTTTGGTATTACATGATACACGTATCGCACATCATTCGGCACTTTTAGAATCTCAACAAGTGCGTTTCCTGAAATCGTATATTTCTCTACAGGCACGGCGCCTTGCGGATAGTCAAGCATGAAACGTGTCAGCATGAAGTTGGGTCTTACTATCGGCGTGAAAATTTCCCTGTAAAGCTTGCGGTCGCCGAACCTGAATTTGTTGATATGCGGCTTGACTTTCTGGATAAGAGTAGTTTTTTCCATCATGTTCTTAATCGGTTCCAAGGCGTTTGAGAGGTAATGCTGGTGGCAGGTGCTGCCTTCCAAGGCCAGCTGCTTTTGCATATGCGTAATCAGCGTATTCACTTTCACGTACGCGCCAATCGGGTCTTTCTTAAGGACTTCAATAAGCAGGAATTGCAAATCCGCCAGCCTTTGCGGATAATATTTTTCACAGCCTCTCGGCCCCAACTTTGTTATGCTGAGAATTCTTTCCTCGTTCAATAATTTGTCATAAAGTTCCGCTATCTCCCGCAGCATCCTTGTTTGTTCGGTGTTGTATTCGTATTCCCTCGTCTCTGCAAGAATTATTCTATCGGCGTCTTTGGCTTCCAGCAGCTTGTCTACAACAATTCCCATGCATGCATCAGAATCTTCTATGCTCGGGGCTATCGCCCAGTTCAGGCAATTAATCCTCAAAACCCCGTCTGAAACCTTGTAATCAATAGTCATCTTATTACATTTATTTGTTGTATAAACAAATTCTTTATTGATGGCAGATAGGGCTGACACAAAATCTGTTATGAGCGAACTTGTGAGAAGAATCAATGAAGATGCTAGAAGGCTGAGGGCGTCTGAGCAGAGGATTGAAAAGATTGAGGCGAGTTTTTCTGCGTTGGAAGAAAGGCTGCTTATGCAGCTTTCGGATTTGAAGCTGAGCCTTGAGAGGATAGGAAGCAAGATATCTGCTGTATCAGACAGGATTGTTGCGATGGAAAATGATATTTCCAGGATAAACAAAGAACTTAGTAAGACAGCCAGCAAGACAGAAGTAAAGCAGCTGGAGACCTATCTGGAAATTATCAACCCAATAACTTCTAAGTTCGTTACGAAGGACGAGCTGGAAAATGCTCTAGAGGAAAAGTCTGCAAGGAAAGCGTAGATTTAATTATTAATAAAATGAATTTCATTAAAGTGAGCTAATGGTTCAACTGCCTTTTCTAAAAAAGAAAGAACAGCGTCCTGCAAAGACGTATCTTCCGATGGAGAGGGTGCAGGAACTGGCTGGAAGGGGATTTTCAGAGCCGGAGATGATTGATGTCCTAAGGAAGGAGGGCTATCCGGCCGAAACCATAGATACAGCATTGACGCAGTCAATCAAGATGAATGTTGCAGCTGAACAACCAAGGCAACAGCAGCAGATGCAGCAATTCCAACCGCAGCAGCCAAGCGCTGAGCAATTGCCGACGCTAGAAGAGCTGTCTCCGAAGGTTGAAATGCCGCAGATGCCTGAGGCGCCGTTGCCGCAGGAGTATTACCAGCAGCAATATCCGGCAGAAGATTATATTGATTATGTAGTCCAGTCAAGGGTTTCCGAGGTCAATGAGAAGCTGAATGAATTCAGCATAAGGTATCAGGAGTTGGGGAAGCGTGTGGATAGCATTTTCCAGCAGCTAAACCAATTGCTGGAGACGCGCTCTAGCGAGAACCAGCAAATTCTCGACAGGATTGAAGGTTTGCACGAGACGGCGACTGAAGTGAATACGCGCATGGGCAGCCTTGAGAAGGTTTTCAAGGACACGCTGCCGGCACTGATAGAAAGCGTGAGGGCGCTTAGCGATCTTGCGCAGAGGATGAAGAGAGGAGTTTAACTTTTTAATTATCAATTTATCGTTTCCCAAAAACTTTTCTTATACTTTCTTTTGATTTATAAGTTATTACCAGTAGATAGTGAAGAATAGAAAAGTTTAAATATGAATTATGCTTCTATTAGTTAGTGAATGGTATGAATGTCTTTAAGCGTATGAGGAATGATGCTGTAGGACGGGCTAGAGAATTTAGAGATTCAGCTGCAGCTTACCAACTTATGGGAGAGGTAGATGGAATGCAAGGGCGGGGGCAAATAACACAGAATGAAGCTGCTGCGTATATGGCATGGTTACGTCCTATTTATGAAAGAGGTACGGAAGGGCTTAGAGAGGGTCTTGGTGGAATTTTAAGTAGAACTGCGATTTCTGGGGAAAGTAGTGGAGGTGTTTATGGGGAATTAAGGGATGTGTTTGATACCTCTGGCACTTCTGGTTTGTTAGATTATATTGGAAGGCAGTTGCATCCTTAAGATAAGTAGTTGGAGGTTTTACAATGGTTCAAGCACAAGCTGTAATTGATAGAAGGCAAAGAATACAAGGATTATATGACATAGTTGATAGAGCACGAAGACCTGAAGAAGGAAGATATGTTGAAAGATTTATTGAACCGTATTCTTTCATCCCTCTTACCCCTTTCATACTAAATGCTGCATCTGCTCCTTTTGTTTATGTTAAAAGAGATGCTTTATCGGGTACTTATTCTGCTTCGCCATGGGGAATACGTTTTCGTGGACTTTTCACTTATAGTGGTTATAAATTCTACTTGGGTAGCTTGAATTTTCCAACTGATATAGATGCCGTATTCAAACGAGAAACAGTTGTAGAACCTCAAGAAAATCAGGAATTTGAAGCTGTACCAGGAGTTATGAAACTAAATATTTACGTTAGATTTGCTATGACCAAACCCCAAAGAGACGCTATTGATCTAGGAGATAAAAGACCTGTCAGAGAACTGGCACCGGAGATTATCAATTTTATTACAAGGTACAGAGAAACTCAAGAAGGTCTTTCGGAAGCTGTAGCAGGTTTAATAACAAGAGTTAGGAATCTTGCTCTTGAAAGAGCAAGGGAAAAATATACAGTACCACTCGCTCAAAAAAACCTTGAAGATGATATTCGAAAGGAGTTACCTAAATTAAATCGAGAATTTGGACGGAGATTGAATCTTCATGTTGATGACATTACAGCAGAAATTAATTATACACCTGAAATTATGAAAGAACTAGAACAAGCTGAGGTTATTGTTGCTTCTGCTACAGCTAGAAGGCGGGCTGCCACCTTACAGGCAGAAGCTTATGGTACACAATTAGATGCATTTCGTCAGCGGGGTCTTGAGGGTGGTGCGCTTGCGAGAGCATTTGAAGCAGCTGTAACTTCTGCTGCTAGGACAGAATGGAGTGAAAACATGGCTGAAGGTATACGTCAAAGTAGAGCTTCACCTCTCATTTCGATTCCGTCTGAATAAAAGGGCACATTTATTATACTAATCTTTCTTTTCCTTGAGAACTTTATAATTCTTTAAATTAACGTAAGAATACAAAAGTATGAAAATAGTCAAAAGTACTATAGCAATCATTTCGTTTTTGTTAATTATCAAGAAAATTATAACAACAAATGCTACAGCATCAAAAAGCTTGAACAATAAAAAGTATTTTACATTATGACGGAGCAGTTGTTTGAGTATTGGATTTTCTTCGGCTTCAGGACCATACTTCTTAAAAACTCCGAATGTTAGATAGCCGTCTATTGTCCACAATAAAAGTAATATGAGGATTAAAGGAATGTATACCATGAATTAAACTTGCACTGTTAGGTATTTGTTATTTTAGTAAAAAAGGAAATTAATTTAGAGAGAATGGCAGCAGAATTAGTCCTTTGGGTTATATTGGCTTTTGGCATAGTTTTGGTAGGTGTTGGGCTAGCTAGATATAGAATAGGGGATAGGACGAGAAGCATTGGTAGATACATTTATGCTCGTGCCGCTGGCGTTCCTTATCAAGTAGGAAGTGATATAAGTGGGTCTTATGCTAGATTGCGGGGAGCTCATGAAGATTATTTAGATATGAGAAGTGCACGTCAAGTCATCCCAGAGGCTGAAAAAGCATATAGACGTGGTGACATAACAAAAGAAGATTTATATAAGATAGAAAAGGAGGCGAATTCTATTATAAAAGAAATTGCTCCCGGATACCAAGAAAGGGTAAGGGGAATGCAAGAAGGTCTTCACACAACACTAAGTAAAGTGACAATTTCTGGGGAAAGTAGTGGAGGTGTTTATGGGGAATTAAAAAACTTATATAGTACTTTTTTAGAACCATCTTTTCAAAGTTTAGGAGAATCTATTGAAAGTTTAGGTGAGCTTATCACTGGTTTTATAAACCGAAGGATAAGACGTAGAGCAACTGGGGTAGTATAATGAATTTCCAAAGAACAATTCTAATTTTCCTGTTACTATTGCCAACTGTATTTGCTCAAGCTGATAAAGAAGCTACAACAGGCGTTTTAAGAGGCTTGCTTGGTGATTTGCCCAATGCATGTTCGGATGTTACAAGTTCTGTATGTATTTACTGCCTAGGCTATGTAAAGTTATTGCCGTTGGCGTTTTTCTTCGGTTTGTTTTATCTAATTTTGGTTATTGGGGTAAAATCTTTCACTAAAGGTCATCCTCCAGCAAACGTTCCCAGCATACAAGTTGGTGTTATTTTAATCAGCATTGCACTGTCATTTTTCATAGTTCAAATTGATGTAGGAAGTGCTTTATCAAGAATAGCTACATTCAGGGATTGGGTAGGCAGTTTAATCGTCATGTCTATGGTTACTGTGATTGCATTCTTTGTTTTCAGAATTTTAAATGCCTTTGGAGCTACACCAGATGTCGGAGGGAATCCGATATGGATGGTTGTGTTATTTGTTTTGACATTAGTCATGTTCGGAGTTTTAATAGGGTTTGCAGCATCATTTGCAGGAAGTCAGGATATTGTACCGTTTTTCGTTGTATTTGGGGCGACTTTATTCTTCACATTCGCTTTTTATTTCTTGCGGGGCACATTCACTGGCAATATAGTTGGAGTTATCCTGCTTATACTTTATTTAATTTTGTTTGCGATCATAAGGGGAGATATAGGAGCTGGCTTCTTGCCTGAATTGTTTAAACCGAGTGAAGACTTCAGTTTAGGCATTTGTCAATAAGGATATTTACATTTTCTACTAAGTAATTAATTAGTTGGTTTGTTTATGAAAAGGATTTTGAGCACTCTTACCTTATCTTTTTTACTCTTATTACCTATTGTAATAGCCCAATCCGACTTAGTTTCAAGAGGTTTGGTAAGAGGCGTTTTGGGCCCATTGCCACAGGCTTGTACGTTTTCACTAAGTAGTTCCGATTGCATAGCATGCCTTGGTCAAGTAAAGATACTTCCTTTCACATTTTTCTTCGGTCTAACCTATTTCGCAATGGTATTTATAGTTTTTAGAATATTTGGTGGTAGGCCTGGAGAAGCTATAGGAAGACCTGAAGTGTTTGATCTAAAAAGAGTAACTCCTTCATTCTACTATGCAGCAATTTTGATATCGATAGCATTAGGATTAGCCGCACTACATACTAGAGATGTAAACCTTCTTTTCGTAAGCATTAGCCAATTACAATCAATTTTGATACTTGTATTTTCTATTGTGATAGTTGTAACTTTTCTGTATGCAATACACCCACTTTCGCCTCTTCTTGGGATGTTTGTTCTATTGTTTTCAATAGGCATAGTCTGGACATTCTATACAAATTTGACACAACCTGGAGGACTACTCAGTGTACAGCCTGTAATTGATATAATGCAAAGCCCCTGCTTTCTCTTAGAGTGATTTTTAATGAAAGGTCAAATTGCCTTCATACTTTTGGTTTTATTCCTACTGCTTGGGATTGTGATTCTTGGTGTAATAACAATTGTCTTTATCCCTCTACTTCAATCGATTCTTGTAACACCAATATTGGAACCGCCTATAGTTGGCGCTATCACAGCTTTATTTGGATTCTTGCCAGATCAATGCTCTACTCTATCAACTTTGGACTGCAGGTTTTGTTTGGCAACTCAGAAGGTAGTGCCATTTGTTGTTAACATTGTATTTGGGATTATTTTATTTTCGGTTTTATTAGGACGAACTACAGGACCTCTAGTTAGATGGGGTAGATGGACTGAACATGAGGAACGATACAAAGGTTTAATTAAAGGAGCAGAATACTGGAGTGTAGTATTGCTGATAAGCACAGCCTTTAGCATTTTCATGTTGCATCAGACTGATCCGTTGATGTTTGTTAATGCATTTTCCTTTTTCTTGGCAGTTGTTGTGAGGATTATAGGATTTATGGTGATGACGGACAATGAAGGTAGAAATCGTATAGCTGCATTGACACATTTGACTGATTTCTTCATAGCTGCTTATATCTTAGTTTTTGGTTGGACTAACTGGTGGATAATTCCCATAATAATCATAGTTGGTTTTACATTCACATCAACAATAGTAGGACCTCCTGGAGGAGAACGTCCTAGAAGACGATTTACTCCAATGAATATAGGGATAATGCTTGTTGTCTTCTCGTTAATTGGTGTTTACCTGTTTTGGGTCCTTGAGGGCCAGATTCCGCTATTTCCATTTGGTGTTAACATACCGAAGATAGAATTTCCAGGCATAGGGACGCAACTTACTGAAAGATTTGGATTGCCTGAAATAAAATGCGGTAAGAATATCATAGGCCCCGAATCATCTATTTCTTTCTAACCTCCAAAATTAAATTATGGCAATTACAGACTTAATATCAGAAGCGTTTAGAAGCGGCGCTTTCGATACTGTAATACCTTTCCTGATAATCTTCACCATCCTTTATGCTGTCCTGGTAAGAGCCAAGATAATCCCTGACAAGAGGATGAGCGTCCTGCTGGCCGTCAGCATTTCCCTGCTGGTTGTATTTTCTCCTGCCGGCCTTCCAATAATCCAGCTATTCAGGCAGCTGTTTTCCGGCACCGCTGTACTGCTGATATTCCTTGTAATCTTCATCATCATAGCGTTCTTATTGGGAATTGCAAGGAAACCTTCTGTGACCGAGGAACCTATACCTTCTTGGCTTTTAATAGTTGCCGCAATTCTGGCTTTCTATCTTCTGGTCAACACTGACGTGCTTAGATTTCTGGGACTGTCTTCAGATGCCTTCCCCATCCCACCTTTCCTCTTCGTCCTTCTGGGAGTCATAGCTGTAATCATGATCATCGTCAGGTATGCAAAATAAATTCTTATAAGAGATATCTTAATTAATGGCATTATTCCAAATTCCTACATTACCTATCGAACAACTGCCGAACTTGGGTCAAGTCTCGAATTTGGTTCCGTCCCAATATCTTGTGCCGATACTGGCATTCTCTGCCGTGTTCTTCCTGCTTTCTTTGATTAGGCTAAAGATAACATGGCGATTGATTGCAGGTGTAATCGTAGCGGCAGGATTGGTGACTGTAAACTTTGTACCTGCAGTGGCGTCTAAAATAACTCCATACCTGTCAGTAATAGACAATCTTACAAAATCATTGGGGCAATCTGGGACATTATTTGCATCCGTTGTGTTGATAGCCTTGGGGTTCGTTTATGGCAAGGTTATAGATATCTTTCTCCGTCTGGTGCTCAGACGCGGTGGGACGCCAGGCAAATCCCTGTTCAAAGGAATCATTAAAAAGGCCGGGGAACCGACATCTGGGATGGAGGTGAAATTGAGGAGGCTCGAACAGGAGAGGGACCATCTTATATCCAAACTGAAAAGTTCGAAAGGGAATCCTGTGGCCGAGATGAATGTAGAGAAGAAGATAAACAAGGTGAACGAGAAAATAAACGTGATGAAGGCGAAATTGGGCATGCCTCTTACAGCTTAAACTTAAATTCCTTGCAGAAGAATTAATTAATTGAGGCTGATGGCGAATATTTTTGAATCGGTTGCGCAGGGGCTTGGCGATCTTGGTTTTTACAACTTCTTCTTCCCGTTTGTCCTAACCGCAGTATTGATTTATGCATTGCTAAGGAAGTCGAAATATTTTTCAGAGGCCAAGGAAGGTCAGATACTTGCTGCTGTTGTCTCACTTTCGGTTGCGTTTCTTGTATTCGGCTATCCTATTTTGATTGGATCGACATTCGGAACCCAGTTGTCAGCCTTCTTTACGCAGCTAACCATCGTCGGGTTGATTTTTATTCTTGCCTTGATTTTTGCAAGCATGTTCTACCCGGATTTTCCAAAAGCGCTGTCGGAAAAGCTTGCCAGCCCTTCAAAAGTGTATATGTTCATCGGCATTGCTATCGCTCTATTCGTAACAAGCGGGTTGGTTGGCGTGATAACATCAGGTTCTGGTGAGGGCGAAGGTCCAAGCGCTCCTAGGGATGTGATATTAATTGTTGCTGGATTAATTATTTTCATGGTAATTATCATGCTTGCATCCGCATCAATGTCTGGAGGAGAGCAGAAGTAGTGATTGCATGGTATCGCCATTTGAAACAGTAATACTGCGGTTGAAGGATATAGGCGCATTCCAGTTCCTATTCCCATTCATGCTGACGGCTGCGATATTCTATGGGTTGTTAAGGAGAAGCCAGATATTCGGCATGCCGGAGAGGAATGTGGCGGTTAATGCTGTAGTTGCTCTTGTAGCTGCATTCATGGTTTGGGCTTACCCAGTGCTGATAGGTGTTAACATAGAAAAGCAGCTGGCGCAATTCTTCTTCAGTGGGGTTGTTGTGCTGCTGACGGTAATGGTTGGCCTGCTTGTGACAGGTATGTTCTTAAAGAAGAGCTTGGGGGAAGTTATGGAGGAGAAGTTTAAGGGGAATATGCTTGTTTCGTTTTTACTTCTTGGCGGCTTGCTATCAATTGGGATAGTAATTTCAAGCGGGTTGATGAACGCGTTCTTCCCGCAGACGGTGGTTGGCGGTATACCTGAGGATATACTTTTGACCATAGTAGTTGTGGTTCTATTGGCTGTAACTGTTATAGGCATAGCGGGTTTAGGTGCTGGCGGAGAGAAGGAAACCAAGTGATATATTTATCTTTTTATTGTCAATTATCTATTAAAAAGGTTTGAAAATGGGAATATTCGACCAATTGCTTGCAGTGTCAAGGGATGCTGGCATATTCGCATTCTATCTGCCTTTTTTGATTACTTTCGCATTGCTGTATGGATTGTTATCCAGAGTTGGAATTTTTGGACGAGCAAATGAAAGAATAACAAACGCGCTTAACGCTATAATTGCATTTTCTGTAGCACTATTCGTGATAGGATTTACACCAGCTGGAATTACGCTAAGCGGATTCTTTGGGCAATTCTTCCAGCAGTCTACAATAACCTTGATAACTTTGATTATTGGGATTGTTGTTCTGGTACTTTTAGGCGAAACTTTAGGACCCCCTATTATTGCTCAGGATGCACAAGGGAATCCAAGACAGGTTGGTAGGGGTTATCAATTCGGAAAGTATGTAGCCCTCGTTTTAGTGCTTGTCGTTGTTGGTGTTTTTATCAACAGCGGCGGGTTGGTAGCTCTAGGTTTCACTAGGGCTGGCAGTTTCTTGCCAGGCTTGTCTGGTCAGGACATGATTATTTTATTGTTTATTGTCGTAACTGGATTGCTGGTTTTTTGGGTAACTGGCGGAAAATAAGCTCGGATTATTCTAGAAACTCCTTTTCAGTGAAATGCAATTTGCCTGGAATGATTATTACAGATGGTATATCTTTTATATCTTTTTTAATCAGGTTGCTGACAGTGTCATAAAATATTGAAGGCGTGTTGCTTCCTGCTTTAGAAAAAACAACTAATCTATCTTTGGCAAACATTTTATCTAGAGATAGGATTCTCAACCCTTGAGTAACTGTCATATACTTGTCCTCTTCAGCAACTACATCCAGAAGGCATAAAGTATGGAGCCCCCTTTTTTTGTTCGCCTTAATAATCTCAAAAATAGATTCTGGTGCCTTCCCCTTAGTTTTTTCAGGAAAGGGTATTGTGACTGATGGGCCGAATTTGTAAATGTGCAAACCTGTTTCTGCAATTGCTGAGACAATTGATGCATTATGTATGATTTCGGTTTTGATCCTTTTTTTCCTGGCATCAAGCAACAATGAATTATGCGTTGTTGCTACGAGCGGGTCACCTTGAACTAAGATTGTGATTTTTTTATTCTTCGCCTCATCTAAAATTTTAGAAGAATTTTCCTCTAGATCTTTTCTAAATAATTCTACAATATCCTTACCGATAGTTTTGGATAGGCGTTCGACACTACCACCCCATCTTCCTGTATAAAGTTCGATGTAAACTTTGTCTGCATTTTTAGTGGCTTCCAGCCCTCTCAATGTCAAATCTCGTTCATCAAACAAACCTAATCCTACTAGCGTAAGCATACACTACAAAAGTTAATCAATGTTTAAATCTTTTTTATTCATATGAAAATGGGTGCAATTCTAGATTTGCATTTTGGTGAAAAGAATGGCGTTTGATCTGGTAGGCTCGAAAGAGAAGACTGTAGCATTGCTGGAAATGCCAAAAGGGTCAAAAGAATCCAAAAAAAAGATTGTAAAAGAAATAATGGAAAACAACAAAAATGTGAAATCAGTTCTTGAAAAGATTTCTGGCAGGAAAGGCAGGCTCAGAAAATCAGAATACAAGATAATTGCTGGTGATAGGAATACGGAAGTTTTACACAGAGAGTTTGGGTATATCCTAAAAGTTGATCCAAGAAAGGTTTATTTTTCGCCGAGGGAGTCTACAGAAAGGCAGAGAATAGCAGAACGGGTGAATGTTAATGAAACCATTTTAGTGATGTTTGGTGGTATTTCTGTCATTTCAATCGCAATTGCAAAAAAGCAACCAAATGTTAATAAAATTTATTCAGTGGAACTGAATCCTGACGCTCACAAATATGCAGTAGATAATGTAAGAATGAACAAGTTATCACACAAGATTGTTCCGATAGTAGGAGATGCCAAAAGAGTATGCAAAGGACTATACGGCAAGTGTGACAGGATTGTCATGCCGTTACCCTTGGGAGCTGGTGAGTTTATCGATACTGCCGTAAAGTGCCTAAAACCAGCTGGAGGTATCATCAATTTCTACAGTATAGGAAAGGAGGAAGATTTGTTCACAAAAGCTTTAGAAACCATCGGCAAAGAATTAAAGAAGATGAAGAGGCGTTATGTTATCATGGGTAAGAAACCTGTATTGCCGTATGCACCGAGGCAAATGAAGATAAGGATAGATATAATGGTGAAATAATGCAAGCGGTGATTTTGTGTGGAGGGTTGGGTGAAAGGCTCAGACCTTATACCGAGAAGATACCGAAGGTCATGCTACAACTGAATCGAAAGCCTATTTTGGAGCATGTGATTAAGCATATCAAAAAATCAGGTATAAATAATTTTGTACTTCTGTGCGGCTACAAGAGCGAGGAGATAAAGAATTATTTTGGTGATGGGAAAAAATTCGGGGTTAAGATAAGCTATTCTGTGGAAAAGGAAAAGCTTGGGACTGCAGGGGCCGTGAATAATGCTAAAGACTTGATAAAAGATGATTTCATTCTAGTCAACGGGGATGTGATAACTGATTTTCCCATTGACAAATTAATCAATGAATTTCAGAAAATTTCAAAACCGATTGTGTCGCTTGTAAGACCTAAAAGTCCATTCGGAATTGCGGAAATAGAAAATTCCGGAGATGGCATCAAACTTAAAAAATTTGTTGAAAAGCCAAGGATGAAAGAGTGGATTAATGCTGGCTATACGGTTATTCCCAAAGACCTATTAAAATTATTTGTGAAAAACGGTGACGTAGAGACTGATGTATATCCGAAACTTGTTAAATCTTGTGAATTGCATGCATTTTTATTGGCTGATTCGTGTAACTGGAGATCTATAGATACTCATAAGGATTTGAAGGAACTCAATGGATAAGCAGGGGTCCCGTAGTCTGGTCAATCGGACTAGCTTCAGAAGCTAGTGGTTTAGTACCTTCGTGAGTTCAAATCTCACCCCCTGCATACTCTTATTTTAATAGTGAATTCGTCCTCTAACATCTAACTTAACAACTTCAATCACTCTTCGATCAAAATAAACATCTAGAATGATTCTAAAATCGCCGGTTCTAACTCTGTAAGTTATTTTTCCAATTTTCTTTATATCCAAACCTTTAGGAAAATCTATCAATTCATCAAATTTCCTAAGTAGTTTATTTTGCAAATCGGCAGAATATTTTCTTAACTTTTTACTTATTCTCTTAGGAACTATGACTGAAAAAGTCATTTATTTCGCAGCTCTTTCTTCAACTGTTCCAAGGTTACATATCTTCCTTTTTTTATTTCTTCTCTGGACTTTCTTATTTCCTTCCAGTCTTCAGGCGTCAGTTGTTCTTCGGCAAGCATACTCTCAACTCTCATTAATCTTTTTTTAACATCTTTCATTTCGCTTAAAAATTGTTTTACTATACCAAATTCCCTGAGCTGCTTCATATTATTAATTTGTGATAGCAATTTAAATTAGTAATTTTTATGAGTTCAAATCTCTTCCCCTGCATCCTAATAAATTAAAAAACCGATAATTTTGTAATGGTAAATTTAGAAATTGTATCATTGCTGATATTTTTCGCACTGGTTAGTTTGCTCCTTCTAAAAAATAGAAAAAACATAACATATAACAATGGTATATCGATAATTAGATGGAATCGTGGAAAAGAAATTCTAGATGTAATTGCAAATAAATTCCAAGCGATATTGCCCGGAATAGGAATTCTATCCATCGCTGTAGGTATATTGTCCACCTTTTTAGGGCTTTATTTCATAATCCAACTAAGCCTTCAATTCCAGCAGGCATTTGGACTGGCTCTTCCTTCAGTAACAGGTGTTTCCTATCCAGCACCAATAGTTGGAGTGCCGTTCTGGTATTGGATAATAGGGATTTTTATAATTATATTTTTCCATGAAAGCATGCATGGCATTTTTGCCAGATTGTACAATGTGAAAATAAAGAGTTATGGTCTGATTACATTTCTGGTCCTGCCTATAGGGGCATTTGTAGACCCTGATGAAAAGCAACTAAAGAAATTAAGCACTCTTAAAAAACTAAGGATACTTTCGGCCGGTAGTTTTATCAATATAGTATTAGCGATGATTTTTTTAATCTTTTTAATTAGTTTTTTGCCAACGGACTTCTTTCCAGAAGGATTATTTCCAATTTTTTACGAAACCAAAGGGGTTATTTTTTCTGAATCAGTAAAAGATTTACCGGCGTATAATGTAGGCTTAAATGGAACTATATATGCAATTAATGGTAAAGAAGTAAAAACTATTCAAGATCTATCAAGAATATTAAACGATACGGAACCTGGAAGTGAAATTCAAGTTTCTACTACAAAAGGTATATTCACGCTAAAGACAATAAGCAGACCTGATGATAAATCTGGTTCTTACATAGGAATTAGTAATGCGGCCACACATGCAGGTATCAAAGATAGTTTAAAAATGTATGAAGCGCCTTTAAATTGGCTTTTTGGATTAATTGTGTGGTTGTATATACTCAACTTCGGTGTTGGCTTCGCAAACATGCTGCCGATAAAACCGCTTGATGGCGGATTGTTCTACGAGGAGATACTTAAAAAATACTTTGGTAATAAAAGCAAGAAATTGATAAAGTTCATTTCAATAGCTGTAGCGTTGCTGCTTCTCTTCAATATCTTCGGCATACCTGCAATAAAATATCTTATGCGATAACTTCGGTTTTTCTAATTTCGAAATTCCTAAGAGGGTAAGTGCTGCGAACTTCGTCAAAGATTACATTTTTGATTTCATCGGAGAGGATTTCCTGCACGAATTCGTCCAAAGTCATGTCCTCAATCATGGATTTCAAGACTTCCCTGATTTTATTGCTGACTTTCACCTTTATGCTGCTTTTAACCCTTCTTCCGATGACTCCAAGCCCCTTTACCCTGATTTTTTTCTTGTCTTTAGTCATCAAGTCTTGGATTGTGTCTATTCGCCTAACCCGCCTCAAAACCATCCTTGATAAATAATCCCTGAGGCATTCTGTCCCGTCGAATTCTGCGAATGCCAGCTTCCCGTCTACTTTTGTTATCCTGAATGAAAACTTCAGATAATACTTGCTAAAATTATCAGTCAATTCCATGGCACTCAAGACAATTCTTTTACCGACTAGTGTAGAGGGTTCCAAAGCCAATGTCTTGCCTATCTCCTTCCCCCCAAAAGATTCGGGTGCCATTATTTTGTACCATTCTTTGATCTTTTTTGCTGCCATTCAAATCACATTATCTAAAATCATTATTAAGACATAGTTTTATGTTTTGCCTGAGAGCTTATTTCTGCACCAGCAACTTTACTTTCTGATAATCGTATGCGAAGCCCTTAGGAATTTTGCCCTCCCTAGAATAATACTTTATCAAGCGCCTGATCTTGGACTCCAAATTGGCCAGTCCTCTTCTGCTGTGCTTGTCTTTTTTATTCAAATTCAGATGCTCTCTAACTGTTACAACGCCCTTAAATAAGTTCAACAAATCTTCAGGATAATCAGGATATAACTTGTTGTCCTTCATTATCTGGCCGATTGTCTTGCCTGTTATCAGCTTGGCATCCGGCACGCCGTATCTGTCCCTCAATAGAGTGCCTATCATGGCCGAACTGTATTTGTTCTTTGCCAATTCTATAACAAGATTCTCCACCCCTTCAGCAGTTTGCTTCACCCATTTGGGCTTGACCTTAATTGCCGGCTTATGGCTGGTGTGCTTTCCCTTTTTGCCTGAGTAAATTCGTGCCATTTAATCACTCTTGAACTCTTTTATTAGCCAGATGATAATCAAAACCACAGTTGCTAAAAATGCAATCAAGCTTCCCAGCATGGCCAGAATTGCCGGTATCCCCTTTGTCGAAAGAACTGATACAAGACCCATTCCAGAGGACAAAATTAAACCGCCGAGCAAAATAAACGCGATAGAGTAGTTCTCCAAAGTTTCAAATTTGTCCTTGCCCTTCAATTTCGTAAACAGATTCATCAAATCACTGAATTATCCTATCTTTCAGCATATCTTACACGTTTTTTAATCTCTTTAACCTTTTCTAATACTTGTTCTGCATCCAAATATTCTTTCTTATAGCCATCCGTAAAGTTAGACCAGCACTTGTCGGCAATCTTGAAATGTGTGGAATTTAGGGCTTCCATAAACAGGTTCAGATCGACGCCTTTGTCTTCTATCTTGGAAGAAATCTCGCCCAAGCTGAAGTCTATGAAGAAAATTTGATCCCCTTTCAAAATCATGTTTGAAGTCGTCAAATCGCCATGTATTATGTTGTTATGGTGCAGTCTCCCGACCAGTCTCCCTATTTCGAGGCAGACTCTTCTATCATCCAGTTCACTTGCAGAATTCAGGAATTCCTTAACCCTAGTGCCAGAAATATTTTCCATAACTATCTTGGAGTCCTTTTCACCTGCGTACAATATTTTCGGTGTGGGTACGCCAACTTTTCTTGCCTCGGTAAGCAGCTTGACCTCCTTTCTTGTCCTCTCCTTCCTCAGCTTATCGTCCAACTGATTTAGTCTATAATTCTTTGATATCCTTTCCTTGACTATGGCTTCCTGACCCTCGAAATCTTCTAGGCGTATCAGGCTTTCCGCACCTCTGTAGATGATTTTCATAAATGACATTCTACTGCATTATTTAAATGCTCAACCGCGATTTGAAATTAATGAAACTAAGGGATTTATTTGAAAGCAGGAATTTTAAGAGATACTTGATTTTAGGATTTGCACTGATGGTGATGGTATTGGTTCTGCAGAAATTTTTCATTTTAGCAGTTTTAATTCTCACGAGTTTGGTCATAAGTTACTTCGTTGGGATGTTCCAAATGGCAAAATCGATAGGCGTGGAGCTGGCGACGTTTACCACTATTTTGGCAGGGTTTGTTTTTGGTCCAAGCACCGGCGCAGTAGTCGGTTTGTTTTTGGTAATCACACATTTAACCGTAGGCCATTTTTCTGCAGGAATCTATGTCTTGTGGGTAGTCCCCATTTATGTAGCTGCGGGAATTTTATCAGGAACTTTGGCTGGCTTCAGTTTTGTTACCCTGGGCATTTACCTGATGCTTGGAATTAATGTAATAAACCTCGCTTTAACAGCAGTTACATTTCCTCAGAATCTTGGCAATTTCCTTCCATATGCTGTCACAAATGTGATATTCAACTATATACTCTTCTCGCAATTCGGGCCGGCAATATACAGCTTGATAAGATAACTATACGTCCTTTACCCCTGTTTCTGTAATCTTGAACACAGCCTCGCTCTCTGGGAGGCCTGGACTGTCAACCAATTTGCATACACGCGTGTTTTCTCTGCCACGCCTCAGATAGCATCTGTAAGTCGCCTGGTGTGCAAGAACGTGCCCTCCAATCGGCATTGTAGGATCTCCAAATAGTATATCGGGCCTTGCCATAACTTGATTAGTAATATAGATGGCCAAATTGTAGGCATCTGCCAATCTCTGGAGTTGGTGCAGGTGTTTGTTCAGCTTCTGCT
>CAYITO010000003.1:0-37399 GCA_964366355.1 uncultured archaeon | reverse complement strand
TCATGGTTCATAACTTGCTTGACTCATTGTTCGACAGAGGCTTTTGAAGCAAGGCAATAATTAATTATAGTTATGTGCTTATCTGCTTTTTGCAAGTATATCGAAAGCGATGAAACTGCAGAATGCCATTGCAGCCCCTGCATACATAATCATCCTATACCCACCAAATCCTATAACTAATGTAGCTATCAAAGGTCCGGTCAGCTGAGCCAAATTGATAAACGAATTTAACAAACCTATGCTGGTGGCCTTTTCTTTTGAGTCATCAGTTACCCATCTAATAGAACCTATATATAGGAATCCCCAAGATATGCCAAGAATTAACTGGGCTCCCAAAATTTGCCAGAAGCTTGTTGATATCCCGAAAATGAAGAATGTAACCGCTGTCAAAAGCGTTCCCACAGATACCAATTTCTTCACATTTATTTTATCTGCAACAAAAAACATCACGAGAAATTGCGTAAATGTATTTACAGCCATTGCCAAGCCTATCAAGAACAGATCTGCGCCCAGCTGCAACAAATACAGTCCCCAAAAAACCCATATGGAATTGGCCGCTGCATGGCGTATAAAAAATGAAATATAGACGGGCAGATTTTTCTTTAAAATATGATGTGGAAAAACTGGCATCTGCCCATTGATTTTTTTGTAATTGACCTTCTCAAGCCTAAGCGACACTAAAAATGCGAAAAGGAAGAAAGCGGCACTGATTAAAAATATTGAAATTATGTCAAAATACAAAGCAATTATTCCGACCAAGATGCTGCCAACAGCCACGCCCAAAGATTCGAAGGAAGTCAATTTCCCAAGCTTATGGCCTGCATCGTGAGCATATGCTACTACTGCGGATGCCTGCATACTTATTCCAATGCCGCTTAAAATTCTAATTGAAAGCAACGTATCAAAATCTTTCGCATATGCATAAAGTAAAAATGAAATTGAAGATAGCAACAATCCAAAAATTATCAATTTCCTCCTTCCGATTATATCCGCAAGCCTTCCGAATGCGTATGTTGAGATGAACATCGCTGTTGCATACAAAGTAGCCAATACCCCGATATCCATATCTGATATGCCAAGCGACTTGGCGAATATGGGCAAGTAATTGGCTATGCTCCAAATGGCTGATGCGGAAAAGAACTTTATCATGTGGGGATAGTATTCAAATTTTCGCATGCCTATCAAGTTATTATATTTCTCATCACCAACTATTAAAATTAAAGGCTCGATTATGAAACCCCAGATTGAAGAAACCATATGGAATCATGAATTGGAGGAGAAGGTCAGGAAACTCTGGGAAAAGGAGCGTGTTTACAGATTTAATGCCAAATCCAAGAAAAAGATTTTTGTAATAGACACGCCGCCACCATATCCTTCGGGACGCCCTTGGCATATTGGGGCTGCAGCCCATTATTCCCAAATAGACATGATAGCCCGCACTGCCAGGATGCTAGGGCACGAAACTCTATTCCCCATAGGCATTGACAGGAATGGTTTGCCTGTAGAAATTTACACAGAAAAGAAATTTGATATTTCCATAAACTTGACGCCGAGAGAGAAATTTATAGAATATTGCAAGACTGCGTTGGATGATTTGGAGGCTGAAATGATAAAGATAATGAAAACGATGGGCCTATCCGGGGATTTCGAAAACTACTATCGCACAGATTCAACAGAATACAGAAGACTGACTCAAACAACTTTCATAGAATTGTGGAATAGAGGACTGATCTACGAGGATACACGACCCAACAATTACTGCACAGTGTGCAGAACTACTATAGCTGATGCTGAGGTTCTGTATCAAGAATTGCCGACAGAATTGGTCTATGTAAAATTCAAGGTTAAGGAGACTGGTGAAGATTTGATTATTGCAACCACAAGGCCAGAACTTTTGTGCTCATGCCAGGCAGTGATAGTTCATCCTGATGACAATAGATACAAAAAATTGCATGGCAAAACTGCAATATTGCCTATGTACAATCGCACAATTCCTATAATCCCAAACAAAGAAGCCAAGGCCGAATTCGGAACTGGCGCAGTGATGATATGCAGCTATGGTGATTTCCATGATGTCAGGCTTTTCAGAGAATTAAAGCTGGAAGAAATTATTGCAATAAACATCGACGGAAGATTTACTCACAATTCTGGGAAATATTCTGGAATGCGCGTGAATGAAGCAAGAAGGACTATCATAGAGGATTTGGATAAAAGTGGATTGGTAGTCAAGAAAGAAAAAATTTTGCACAGGACTCCGATATGCGAAAGAAGCAAAAACCCAATAGAAATTATTGCCATGCCAGAATTTTATCTAAAGCAATTGGATTATGTGAAACAGATGAGAATGTTTGCAGAAGCTTTGAAGTTCCATCCCGAAGTCCATAGGCAGTTGCTGATAGATTGGATTGATTCAGTCAGCATCGATTGGCCCATATCGAGAAGAAGGGTCTATGCGACAGAGATACCTGTCTGGTATTGCAAAGACTGCAAAAGACCCCAAATACCAAAACCGGGAAAATACTACCAGCCCTGGAAAGAAAAAGCTCCATTCAACACATGTGAAAATTGTGGTGGCAAGGAATTTGTTGGTGAGGAGAGAACTTTCGACACTTGGGTAGATTCGAGCATATCTCCATTGTTCATATCCAAATATAAAACCGATGACAAATTTTTCAAGAAAACATACCCGAATACCCTAAGACCGCAGAGCAAGGACATCGTCCGTACATGGCTGTACTACACATTGCTCAGATGCTACCAACTAACTGGTGAGATGGCATGGAGGCATGCATGGATAATGGGATATGGTGTGGATGAAAGGGGGGAGAAAATGAGCAAGAGCAAGGGAAATGTGATAGATCCTTATCCCATACTCGAGAAATACGGCGCGGATAACTTCAGATTTTGGAATGCTACGGAAGTATCATTGGGCTCTGACTTCAGATGTTCGGAGCAAAGAATCGAAGCTGGAAGCAAATTCCTGACAAAGTTTTGGAATGTAGCACGATTCATATCAATGTTTCCTCAGCACAAGAGTGCAAAATTGACCAACTCAGATAAATGGATATTGGGTGAATTGGGCAATCTTGTAGAGAGTTGTAACGAGGGCTATCGGGATTTCAACTTTTTCATACCTTCAAACAAAATCAGGGAATTCACTTGGAATATTTTTGCAGACCATTATTTAGAAATGGTGAAAACCAGGGCATATGGCCAAGGATTCAGCAAGAGCGAGCAAAAGTCTGTACAATTTACTCTGCATTTAGTTCTGAATACAATTCTGAAACTTCTATCACCGATCACACCATTCATGACAGATCATATCTGGAGGGAACTGTACAGCAAGAAATCCATCCATCTAGAAGAATTCCCAGAGGTAAAATGGGACAAGAAATTGAACAAACTCACAAAATCTATTCTGGACTTCGACTCGAAAGTTTGGAATGAAAAAAAGTATCTAAAGATATCTTTGAAGGACGAAATTAAGATGGGAATTCCGAAAGAGCTGGAAATTTTTGAAAAAGATCTGAAGGCAATGCACAACATTAAACCTTGAGCTTAAAATTTGATGTGTCTAAATC
The DNA here is from genome assembly GCA_964366355.1 of uncultured archaeon. Lineage (GTDB taxonomy): Archaea > Aenigmatarchaeota > Aenigmatarchaeia > CG10238-14 > SCSR01 > JACQIA01. The sequence continues at coordinate 33,818 of CAYITO010000003.1, read as the reverse complement.
TCGCCACAATAGCTTTCCACATGATTTTCCTTATTAACATGGTGGCAATTAAAGTGCTCAATGCCCCGCTTATTGCCATCATTGCGAATAACGGCTTGAATCCGAATGTATCTGCTACTACCCCACCTATAATCGCACCCACTGCCATTACTATGTATGTAGCGCCCTCCCAGGTTGCCCATTCTGTACTTTCCTTGCCTTTTCTCAAAGAACTTGAAAACAGAGCCGTAAATGCAGGATCTATAATTGCCACGGATATGGCGAGAATTATTTGAATGAAATACAGGTGCTCAATATTTTCCACGAAAAAATATCCTGCAGCGGACAATGTAAACAGTATTCTACCTACCAGGAACATTTCTCTTTTGCTGACCTTGTCTTCAATCCTTCCAAAAGTTACTATGGTTATGCCTATTAACAGCGTATAAAGGAACCAAGCCCTGCTGGCTTCGAGTATTCCGCCGCCTATGCTCTGGACAAATATTGCGAATATCGGGGCAAGCAAGCCCACGGAGAAACTGTAAAACATGCTCGAGATTATTAGAATTTTAAGAGCTTTGTGCATAATTTAAATATCAAACTTAAGTTAATAAAAAAGGTGTGTTGTATTTAAAGATGAGGAAGCTATAAAGCTAAAGAAATTGATAAAGGAACTAAAATCCATCCGCGGGAAGCATACCGAACTTGTTTCTGTCTATGTTCCTGCTGGCGGGAACTTAATTGATTCAATAAGTCAGTTGAAGGAAGAGCAGGGAACCGCTTCGAACATAAAATCAAAAGGTACCAGGAAAAATGTTCTTGCTGCATTGGATAAAATTATTCAGCACTTGAGACTGTTCAGGGCAACGCCTAAAAATGGTTTGGTGGTCTTTTCAGGGAACGCATCGCCGGTAGAAGGCAGGGAAGATATCAGATTATGGAGCTTAGAACCTGCCGAGAAACTTGAAACCAAGGTTTATTGGTGCGATCAGGTCTTTGTTCTAGAACCCTTGGAGGAAATGGTGAAGGAGAAGGAAGTTTACGGATTGATTGTATTGGATGCGCGCGAGGCAAACATAGCATTGCTGAAAGGCAAGAGGATAATTCAACTAAAGAATTTGGAATCTACTGTTCCATCCAAGACAGTTAAAGGAGGAATGTGTGTGGATGAAAACACTCTACTACAGCTTGAAAGTGGTGATATCATACCTATAAAAGAACTTTCCAGCGACAAAAAAATATTATCCTACTCTTTCAAAGATTTTAAGCCTGTGTTTAATAATTCTTTCGAACTATTCAAAAGAAAGGCGAAATTATCTTACAGATTAACATTTCAGGAGCCCGCGAACTCTATAGTAGTTACGCCTGAGCATAAGGTTTTTGTAGTAGGCATAAATGGCATAGAGGAAAAAAGTGTTGCGGAACTAAGGCCTGGGGACTTGCTTTTACAAACATCGTATCTTGAAACGAACAATAGTGACGATCCGCTTATTGATAAAAGTTTGGCACAGTTTTTAGGATATATGACGGGAGATGGTACTATAGATGGAAACAGTACTATACTTTACGATAAGGATATACAACTGCTGAAAGTCTATAAAAAAATTGCAGAAAAGCTTATAGACAAGGAAGCAATAATCCGTAAAAGAAGAAACTCATATGAACTGAGATTATACAAAAAATCGTTTGTTGATTTCTTATTATCAGATTTTCGAAAAATTTGCCGACATAGAAGGCTAAAGGATATAGATTCTAGGATACTGAAGCTTCCATTAAGAAAACTAGCATTATTTTTGAGAGGTCTGTTTGATGCCGAAGGATATGTTGATAAAACTGGAGTGGGCTTAAGAATGACAAATGAACAAATAATTCGAAAATTACAATTGCTTTTGATTAGATTCGAGATAGTTGCAAGTATGAGAGGTCCTGATAAGTTTGATCGCTATGAATTACGCATAACAAATCCAATGTATATTCAAAGTTTTAAGAAAGCCATAGGATTCTCTTCTCTAAAAAAGGAAAAAAAACTAATATCGATATTAAAGTCATATAGAAGTGGGAAGTCTACGAGAGTTCCTATATCTGGTAGATTTTTGAGAAAATTATTGGAGAAAGAAGGTTTTAAGAAAGAGCATTTCAAGAAATATGGAATGTTCCTAGCTGGTAAAAGAAATATTGGTTATCCTCCTTTTGGACGTTTTTTAAAAGAAATTAGAAGAAAATTGAAAAATAAAGACACTTTGAGACTTTTGGAAAATATCCATAAATCCAACACTATAACTACTGTTCTTAAGGAAAAGAAAGAGTTAAATTCTATTGGAGAATTCTATGATTTGCACGTTCCGGGCACCAATACTTTCGTTGCCAATGGCCTAATTGTTCATAATTCTCAAGGTCGATATGATAGATTGAGAGAGGATGCTATAAACGCATTTTTAACAAAGGTTGGCGAGACAGCTTCCCAAACCCTACTTCAGGAAGAAAATTTGAAGGGAATTATTGTTGGGGGTCCAGGTCCGGTTAAGGACAGATTTGCAGAAAAGGATTATTTGAACTATCAGCTGAAAAATAAAATTTTGGGGATCAAGGATGTTGGTTATACGGACGAATATGGATTGGAGGAATTGGTAAAACGTTCGGAAGATTTGCTGGAAAAGGCGGCAATAATGAAAGAAAGGGATTTGATGCAGAAGTTTTTAACGGAATTGCAGAAGGGGGGGAATGTTTCTTATGGATATACAGAAACGATGAAAGCTTTGGATTTGAATGCAGTTGATATATTGCTCGTTTCAGAAGCTTTTGATTGGGTCAAAGTAAATCTGAGATGCCAAAATGGACATTATGTTGAAAAGGAATTGCCCAAAAATGCCATAGGAAATCAGGTTTGCGAAACTTGCGGCAAAAAGTTTGAAGTCCAGTCTCAGGAAGAGCTTGTTGATGCAGTTTCGGAAAAAGCTGTTAGTAGTGGGGCAAAGGTTGAAATAATATCTACAGATACTGCTGAAGGAAAGCAATTCAAAGAGTTGGGTGGTATAGGAGCCTTTTTAAGGTATAAAATAGAAACTTAAATTAAGTGAAATAATGGGTATATTTGATATCTTTACACGGATGGATCAAACTATTCTTGAGAAAAAAGATAAAGAAACACTTAAGAGCGGGCTTAAAAGATTGGGAATTTTCTTGCTTGTCATTGGAATTATAGGGGGAGTTGTAGTTCAATTTATCTTACCCTTATATCCGCAATTCGGTCCATTGATTATTGGAGCTTTTCCAATCCCGCCGATTATTCTCATTCCTGTAATTGTAGTAATTGGTGGGTTAATTCTTGGTTTGTTGGGCAATTTGATAATTTGGATTTCCGCTAAACTTTTCGGTGGCACTGGAAGTTTCGGTAGCCAGGTTGGAGTGTATACATTGATTATATGGCCTACATTTGTTTTTGTAGTTCTGATAGCTTTGCTCAATACGGGTGTTGGTGCGATATTATACGGAAGTTTATTTTCAATTATCGCTTTAATACCACTGTATTTTTTGATTACAGTCTTAAGTATTCTATTAACCTATTTTAACATTGTAGTCCCTAAACAAGTCCATAATCTTACTACTTTTCGTGCAGCATTATCTCTTGGACTTTCTGTAATGATTTGGATAATTATAGCAATAGTTATAGCCTTTATTGGTTTTGTATGGATACAACAGACAGTTTTAACGAGTTCAGGAATAGTACAACAGCGAGCACTAGAACAGGCACAACGAGCTGGTCAAACGCCGATTGCTACGGCACAAGAATGTTCCGGTAACTTAATATTCTCCTTCAATCCTACATCAGTCTCACCTAATGATGTAGTAACTTGGGCTGCTTCTGGGTTATTCAATTGTAATAATAAAGTTAATATTTTCGAAAGCGGGTCATCTTTAGGGGAGTTATGCTCAGGAAAGTTCTTGTTTGATTGTCTATCTCCTTCATTTTGTACAAGTACACTAGCTGCACCTAATATTGCAGGAACTTATTACTATTGGGCTTGCATTGACACGAACAATGATGGTGATACGTATGATCCTGGTGAAAGTGACTGGGAAGTATTAACTGTAACTTAAATTAAATCAAAAAATTTCAAAGCATTATCAGTTGTAGCAACATCAACAGTTTCAAATGACTCGTTCCTTAATCCTGCAATTTCCATCAAAGTCAATTTCACATTATAAGGATAATTCGTCTTATCCTTAGTTGGTGAGTTGAATGGAGAATCTGTTTCTGTCATAAGTCTATCCAAAGGAAAAGTTTTTCCTATCTTCTTTAAATTTTTGGAAGTTTTTATGATAGTCGGTATTGAAATATAATAGCCGCTTTCTATTATCTGCTTGGCTAACGTCATGTTTCCAGAGAAATGATGGAACACCGCGCGCTTGATCCCATTCTCCTTGATGATGTTGAACACATCTTCCTCAGCTCTTCTGCTATGCAAAATTACCGGCAGGTTTTCGTCTTTGGCAATATCCAAGCATTTAACAAAAACTTCTTTGCATCGCTCATTTTGCTTGCGAACAGTCACCCAATAATAATCCAACCCTATTTCTCCCAATGCAACAACATCATCGGTATGACTTTGTATGAATTCAAGATTTTTTTCTATTTCCTTATCTGTCATTTTTACTATATCATCCGGATGTATTCCAAGTGATGTAAAAATAAAACCTTCGTATTTTTTTTGAACATCTAAAGTTTTTTCATAAAAACCTGTCAAGCCACAATTTATGACTGCACGCATGGATTTTTTAGATTCTAGGATTACTGTATCTTTGATCTCGTCCAATCCAGGAAATGTCAAGTGGCAATGAATGTCAATCATAACAATTACTTGGGAAGATCATTGAGATGGCCTTCAAATTATTTATTCGACTAAGATTCCGCTAACCACGCCGTGCTGACTCGGGCGCGATGTAATTTTTGCCTTTCCCATCTCGGTATTTACCACAGTTCCTTTTGTAATAATGTTCCTTCTAACATAGTGCAGGTTGGCTGGATTTTCCAAAATGCCCAGAATTTTAACTTTTTTCACAATATTGCTCTTCTTATCAACAACATTGACAAATTCCGCATTTGCTGCCTTGACCTTGCTATTTCCGCCTTTCCCCATAACTGTGATTCGCTTTTCGCTTCCCAATTTTGTGAGCAACGGCAAAGAACCCAGCTCATACTTCCTTTTCTTCCGAGTAGAAACTATCTTTCCGCCTGTCGGTGTCCTTCCGCGTTCCCCATGCCATACAGCCATAGTAAATTGTTACTCCCGCCCGTATTTATATTCTTATAACCAAAATTAAAAAACACTTAAATACCATACTCTAATATAAACTGAAGTGAATTGATGACAGACAGGCCGATAGACGCGCTAGACAGAGCCAAAGGCAAGAAGATAATCATAAAACTGAAGAACGGCGAGGAGGTCACTGGCATTTTGAAGGCTCTCGACTTGCATCTGAATCTTTGGATTGACGAAGCTGAAGTGAAGAAGAACGGCGAAAACAAGCTGAAACTCGGGACTCTTCTGGTACGTGGCGATACGATAGTCTATGCTAGTCCTGTAACCGTGTGACACATACACGAAATTTATAATTTTATGTAGTTTTCCTGATATTTAAAGATTAATCGAATTTGCCAGCTTTTCACTTAATCTAAAATACGCTGAAAACCTTATTTTTATCCAAAATCAAGTAATTTCTATGGAATGCCCCTTTCCCACAATCACAACTAATGCTCTGAAGAATCTGGAATTTAACGAACTTGATAAAAATAAGAAATTTGATAAAATGGCAAAATTATCTGTTCCAAATAAATCGCTTTACGTAAATTGCTGCAGCATGGAATTTCACTGCCTTCCAGACTACATTAGCCATCGGCGTAACTGTTGGAAATTTTGCTGAAACTAGTTTTTCTGTTTAATTTTCACTCCCTGATAAGGAACTATTTCCACAAAGCCAAGGTATAACAAAACTATTTAAAAGAAGTATTCTCTTCAGGGCTCCTAAACGGTATCAAGCTTCAAATCAACCACCCTTGTGCGTACCGTCACCTCGGAACTTCTGATCACGTCATGGCTTCCCCTGCTGGATTCTTTAAGTATGACCAGCACCAACGACTTGTGGATGTCCTCATTCTCCCGGAGGACACTGCCTTGGAACTTAGTCACGCCAGCAACAATCGCCACCTTCCTCTTTGGGTGAAAGTCGGTCTTGGCACATCTGTACATGTCTTCAAATCCGTCATAGTTCATTGCAGTCGCACATAATGGACAGAACATAACCCCAAGAGTATCACTTCCCCTGATGCTTTACCACAGCATCCAATATATCCAACACAGGTGCTTTGTAGGATTTCTTAAAGAAGAGGCTTTTCAGCTTGCCCAGCAATGTTCTCGGTCTGCTGGCAGAATTCATTACGTAGGTTCTGAGAATAATCTTCCGAGACAGGTCTTTTACGAACTCCTTGTCCCCTTCGGTTAATTTTAATCGCCCCTTTTGTCGCATAAAGCCCACCAAAAGCTATAAAATGAATTTCTGGAAAGGGTGGTATAGGGTTTTCTGCATTGGGAAGGAGATATTCAAAAATTTAGTTGGCATAAGAGATATTCTGATGCTGATTTGCAAAAAGCGAAAAGCATAAAATAACTGGACAAACAGGATAACTATCTAAATTCAAGATTTTAATTCAACTTCGGCTCGCAAATATACAGAACTTAAGTCCCGTTTTCTTTTATGGTTTCCTTCATTGAGATTGTGGGCAGGCCTTCTGTCAGTTCTGCGTGCTTTTCCTTGCCTATCTGCATCACTGGAGTGACTTCCAGCTCCCCTAAAGCTGATTGTAGGAATTTTGTCTCGCAGCTTCCCAGAAGGCTGATGGAGTTTATAGGGAGGTAGTCTCTCTTGAATTCGCCTGCCATTTGGGTCATTTTTATATCTGATTCTGAAATAATTTAAAGTTAAGAACTATACTTGAAATATGGACTCCCAAACTACTATACAAGAACTAAAGGATGCTGTAAAGAAATTCTGTGAAGACCGTGATTGGAACCAGTATCACAATGCGAAGGACTTGGCCATAGGCATAATAACAGAATCATCTGAATTATTGGAACATTTCAGGTTCAAATCACAGGACCAAATTAAAGAAATGCTTGAAAAGCCTGATAAAAAAATGGAGATATCAGAAGAAATGGCAGATATTTTGTATTTCCTATTGAGGTTGGCTCAAATGAATAACATAGACTTATCAATAGAATTTGAGAAAAAAATGAAGAAAAACGACTTAAAATATCCTGCTAGTAAAACACGTGGGTCAAACAAAAAGTATAATGGGATTTAAAATGATAGTTTATAAAGCAACAAAAACTGGTTTTCTAGAAGATGCTTCCAACGGAATAGAAGACAAAATTAGAGAATATGTAAAAGAAAAATTAAATATAGACTTGAAACCTGGGAGTTCTGAATATGAATCTTGGGCAAATTCTATTGGTAATGCAATGTATCATGTAATGAATACAAATATGATACCTGACGATTCGGGTGTGGCTATTGAATATTCCATTGCAAGAACAAAAAACAGAATCGATTTTATCGTTACAGGAGAAGATGAAAACCATCAAGAAAAAGTTATAATTATCGAACTAAAACAATGGACCGACATTCAACTCACAGAAAAAGATGCAATGGTTCTAACTCACTTTAAACGTGGACCAAGCGAGGCACTTCATCCATCATATCAAGCATGGTCTTATTCAACTCTACTTCAAGGATTCAATGTAATTGTATACGAAGGAAAAATAGGTTTAGAACCATGTGCATATTTGCACAATTATGTTGAAAACAATGTCATTAGAAATACTTTCTATTTCGATTATTTACAAAAGGCACCAGTTTTCTGCAAAGGTGAAAAATCAAAGTTGCAAGAATTTATTGCTAAATACGTAAAATTTGGAGATAAGAGAAATACTCTTTATAGAATTGAAAACAGCGAAATAAGACCTTCAAAAGACCTTGCTGATAGTCTGTCGTCTATGCTTAAAGGAAATCAAGAGTTTGTTCTAATTGACGATCAAAAAATAGTCTATGAAACTGCATTAGCTTTAGCAAAAAGATCTAGTAATACCAATAAAAATGTTTTAATTGTAGAAGGAGGACCCGGGACTGGAAAATCAGTAATAGCAATTAATTTGCTTGTTGCAATTACTAAACTCGGATTAAATACCCGATATGTTACGAAAAACTCTGCACCTAGAGCAGTCTTTGAAAGCAAACTCACTGGTACGCTTAGAAAAACCCAGTTTTCAAACATGTTTACTAGCTCAGGCTCTTTTGTAAATTGTAAAACTAATACTTTTGATTCTCTTATAGTAGACGAAGCACATAGACTTAATGAAAAATCAGGTATGTTCAAGAATATAGGAGAAAACCAGATAAAGGAAATAATTGAAGCATCAAAGTCTTCGATATTTTTCATTGATGAAAACCAAAAAGTTACCTGGGATGATATTGGTGAAAAAGAAGAAATTGAGAAATGGGCTGATAAAATTGGTGCAAAAGTTCAGACTCTAAAGCTAGAATCACAATTTCGTTGTAATGGCTCAGATGGGTATTTGGCATGGCTCGATAACACACTCCAAATAAGAGAAACGGCAAATACGACATTGGAAGGAATAAAATATGATTTCACAATTATTGAATCGCCTAACGACTTACGAGATTTAATTTTCAAGAAAAATGAAATCAATAATAAAGCTCGACTAGTCGCAGGGTATTGTTGGGACTGGATTAGTAAGAAGAATAAGAATCTAAAAGATATTATAATTCCAGAATATGACTTTGAGATGAGATGGAATCTCGCAAGTGATGGAAACGTTTGGATAATTTCACCGAAATCTGTAAGTGAAGTAGGATGTATTCATACTTGTCAAGGTCTTGAAGTCGATTATGTTGGTGTGATCATAGGTCCAGACTTAGTAGTAAGAAATGGAAAAATAGTGACTTCTCCGAATAAACGTGCAAAAACAGACAAATCTTTGCATGGATATAAGAAGGACTTTAAAGAGCATCCAAAGGGTGCAGATAAAAAAGCGGATGCAATAATAAAAAACACTTACAGAACTCTTATGACCCGTGGGATGAAAGGATGCTACGTTTATTTTGTTGACAAGGAGACTAGAGATTATTTCAAAAGTAGGATGAACTAGATTGAAGTCCGGCTACAATCAATAACAATTTATACGTTTAACTTAGCAAATTCCACCTTAGTCTCTTTCCCAACAATCTTCTTAAATTCCTTAGGATGTTGTGTATGTACAGGTATAACTTTCTTCGGCTTCATCTCAGCTATCATCCTCTTAATCTCAGTCCCAGGAGCATGTCCTGAAGCATGTATCTGATGCATCGGATACAGCCCGAAATGCTTCATCCAGTTGTTCACCCTCTTCTCATCCAGCTCCATATCCTCGCTGAAAGGCTCCACAAGAGACCTTATGTAGTTGCTCCCTTCCTTGGGCCTGACATCTATGAGCTCCTTCAGCTGGAAGAAGTTGCAGTAGAATATGAAATCCTTCTGGCTGTCCCTGACGTCTTTCCACGTGACCAAATTATCATGTCCCATGTACTTCTGCTCCCACTTTTCATAATCGCCCTTCCTTATCTCGTCAGGGAAATCCACCCTGTCTATCAACCCCCATCCCTTCCTCATCATGTAAATTCTGATACTGTCATCATCAACAGACGGCACATGTATTGAATCAGTGCCTTTCAATAGTTCCAGGAGATATGCTATCCTCGACTCTATCGCAAGCTTCCTTCCCGTGGCTTTGGCGACATTAAGGAAAGTAATCAGCCTGTCCGTATCCCTTCCGGGAAAATTGACTATGGCAAGCTCCTTGGTCTTCTTCACCACTTCGCCAGCCTTCCTTTCAACATCCTCCTCAGTCTCCCAGTCCTTCTCCATTATCCTCGTGCCTTCGCTGATCAGTATCTCAGGCTCTGCCTTCCTTGCGGATTCAATAAACTTCTCGCTCAGTTCAGCCCTCCTGCCGTGAAATCTTATATCCCCGGTATAGACGACAGCACCTTCTGAAGTGTGGATGATAAATGCGGTAGCACCAGGCAATGAATGGTCAATATGAACAGGCTCTATCTCAAGATTGCCTATCTTGAATCTCTTGCCGAAAGTGAAAGTGTTGACAGGTCTGTCCTTGTAGGACTCCTCACCATATACCCTTGAATGGCCTTTACCGTCCTTCTTTGGTTTGAACTGGAAGCTGGTAGCTATCTGGACCAAATCATTAAACGTCCCTGCACCCACATCCTGAATAGCTTTCATTATCATCTTAGTTGCCTCGCTGCAGAATATCGGGATATCATCCCTGAGGAAATGGACATAGCCCACATGGTCCATGTGGCCGTGGCTCAAAAGAACACCATCGACCGCAGGAGTATCTTCATATTTCATTCCTGTATGCTGCAGGTAGTCTTTCCTGTAGATGCCGTCAATCTTCGGCAACATTCCGAACTCTATGAAATCATTTATGCCGTTGAGCTTCCGAGGCGTCATGTACTCCGCCCAGTAGCTTGTGTGCTTGTTGAAGCTCATGCCGAAGTCTAGGAAGATTTTTGTTCCGTCGGCTTCAAGGAGTATTTTGTTGCCTCCTATCTCATTCACCCCGCCGAAGAAAGAGAGTTTTATCATATTCTACAATCAGTATTTATCAAGAAAAGCATAAAGGCATTGTTCCACCCTAAAAAATCAAAACATATAAACCCTTCTAAACCATAGCATTATTATATGCTCCCCGGTATGGCACTACAGCTCGTCTGTGGGCAATGCCGGGCAAATCTTCATCCTTGGCAATATCCCTTATTCTATTAGAGCCGTACCGCCTGTGGAACCGTCTCCAAGAGACGTAACCTAAGGTTGGGTTTGAAAGCTCACCCACTAGCGATAGTGGGTTCGTTTATCTATCAATACTTAAATATAAAAAAGTTCTATTATTTTACTGAGTAATATGCCAAGAAGCTCTTTAATAAGAGGTAGGAGGGTGACGGAGAAGCTTAACGGTCGTTATGTTACTGTTGTTCTTCCTGGTAAAAAACTGTCTTATGAGGAAGGTACTAGAAGACTTATAGAATTATTCAAGCAGGTAAAGAAATAGTTACCTCTCTTTCTTTTCATACCGTCTTATTAAACTTCTTATTCCTTCAACCTTTGGATATACAACTTTAACCCTACCGACTTTATCGTCTTTTGTAATTAACAGTAAATCGCTAGTTCTTGCTATATCCACATGAATAGAATCCTTCAGATCACCGCAAAGATAAGTGAATTCAACAATTTTGGGCGACACATAAAAACCTCTGTACTTGCCTTTGTAGGCTTCATCTTCCTCTATTATTTTAGCGCTGACAGTGTCTTTGAAAATTTCTATTAAACTGGAAATCCATTCTTTCGTCAGTTTCCATCCCTGCAGTTCCGGTTCTTTCAATAAAGTCTCTACCAGTTCGGCAATGCTGAAAATTGATATGCGTTTTTCAATTTCAGTATGCTCAGAAAGAAATTCCACATAGAAAACGGGCGTGGCATCGCCTTTAATTGTTCTAACGAACCATTCACGGAAGATGTTTATATCAAGATATACTCTTTCTTTAGTTATTTCAGTCATTCACATTCTCTATTAATTCTGCATTTTGCTTATATAAAATCCACGCTTCTTTAGAAGCGATAAAAATAAAATAATCATCTCTACAAGGAACTTCCAAATCAGCTTTAATTGTTTCATTAGGCTGTAATAATTCTTCTGCATGCCTAGCAGTCTGGTTTACATCGTAAATTATATCCAGATTGATATCAGTCAAATTCCTTTTCCCCATGTTTGTAAATTCGCATAAAGCGATGCATCTGTCATAAGAATAAAACTTACATTCACCATCAAGATTGTACAACTCAGGGTCAGGATATTTCGGGCAGTAATCGCACCTGTAATTCTCGTACAGCATATATAGAGCAACAGACCAGATTAACACAGGCACCATTACGGCAATTATTTCTATCTTAGTTAATTTTCTCATCTTATCATCCTCTTCACTTTTGAAACGAAAATTTTCTTGAATTCTGCATCTTCCAATAATTTGTCTAGAATGCTGTCGGCTTCCTTCCTCACAACATCCTTTTCAACTATCTTTGTCGTAATTTCCTTGTCAAGTCGTAGAGGTCCCTTGTAATCCTCCCTTTAGTAATTTCCTGCCTCACGCAAAAGTCATAAAATTTCAGAAGTATTTCCTTGTTCCTCTCAGACAATTCCCTAGACTCGCGTATATTTTTGAGAGTAGCATTCATCTTCACTTCCCATCTGAATATGTCATGATCCATTCAAACCACTTGGGCAACTTTTAAATAGTTAGCCTCATAAATCACGTGTATGCATTCCCAAGTTTCATCGGCGGCGATTGTTTATGCATCTCCTGTCCAAGTCTAGCAAGTTGTAGTCGTTATGAAGCTGAAAATAAAGAAAGCTATTGTTGATGGATTTAATGCGTTAAAAGAAACCCCGATCATAATTTTAATTGGTTTAATCTATGCTATAGCATCATTTCTGCTAAAACCCGATATTCCTACTTCAATATCGAATGGGTCTAATGCAAGTTTTTTTGACATCTTTTCTCCCCTTAATATTCTAAAAATTATAACCATCAGTTTAATTGGTATTTTTACATCTGGCGTCATGACAGTTTTATCTGCTAAAGGCAAGAAAGTTTCCCTTATATCAGCTACAAATTTAGTTGCATCTAGATATTTGATATTACTATTAGCCACCATTCTAGGTTTTGCCCTAACCTTTCTTGGTTTAGTAGCACTTATTTTGCCTGGAATATTTGTTTTTATTAAATTATCTTATTATGAACCTGCTGTTTTACTTAATAATAAAGGTATTTTAGAATCTTTGAAAATTAGTTGGAACATAACAAGAGGCAATTGGTGGAGAATTTTTGCATTATTTATCTTATTGGTATTGGTTTCATGGGGAATTATGGCTGTTACAGATTTGTTTAGTACTACTGCTACAGATTTCTTCTACAACATATTTCTTTTCCCGTGGTTTGTTGCAGTCTTTACTAAGTCTTATCTTCAGTTGAAAAGGTGATTAGATGGTAAAGGGAACCCCTTCGATGGGCAGGAAGAACAAAGTAACGCATATACGCTGCAGGCGATGCGGCAGAACGTCCTACAGAATAGACAAGAAATATTGTGCGGCATGCGGATATGGAAGGGAATCAACAATAAGAAGCTATACGTGGCTGAGGAAGAACTATCAGCGAATGAGAAAACATTAAAAGCAATTAAAGATAATTGTATTTCTACAAATTAAATATAGGGGCCTGTAGCTCAAGTGATAAAATCACGGCGAAGCATGGCAGAGCAGCTGGCTTTTATCAAAAGTAAAAGCTTTGATTCCAAGATGATAGGAAGACACCAGTTGGTCGAGGGTTCAAATCCCTCCAGGCCCATTTATTGCATTAAAGTTTAATTCGGCAGATTATTGAAAGACACGGCAAAATTAGTTTCCTTATTTCGTAAAGGAAAATTTTAATACTTAAACTACTAAATAATCTTCCTAGGCGATTTTTATAGTATTGAAAAAAATAAACGATTGGAGAAATCAGAGAAGGAATCTCGTCGTCAATACAGAGTTGTCAAAATTCACAAAATCATTTAGAACCAACTTTCTGACGCTTGTCATTTCTGCGATGGGTTTGGTTGTGGCGTTAAGCTGGAATAGCTTCTGGACCTCTTGGATAAGTACGCTTACTACCCAAGATACATTATTCTATAAATTCCTCATAGCAATGTTCATGACGGCATTGGCAGTCGTCTTTACCTATGTTCTATCCAAGTTCAAGGAATAAAAATAAATGCTTTAAGTACCTTCCAAGAATTTTAATATTGCATTGAAGAAGTTAGATAAAGTAAAAAATATAATGATAGTTAAGGAGGAAAATTTAGCGGTACTATCGAATTTGATAAGGGCTCAGGGCCCATAACAACTAAAGTTGTGGGTAAAGCTCAGGATGGCAGAGCAGCTGGCTCTTAACCAGTGTGTCGTGGGTTCAAATCCCACTGGGCCCACTCGGCATTTTTAGTTTCTTAATTACTTAAAAATAATAAAATTTAATGAAGCTTATGGAAATTGAATCTTTAGCAAAAAAGGAAATTGACAAAGTGGAAGTTATCTTGAAAAGCTTGAAATTGGCAGACTCGAAAGGCAAGAACATCATGAATCTGATAAATTCCTATTTCGAAGACGCCAAATACTTCTACGACAAAAAACAATTTATCCAAGCCTTCGAAGCTGCCGTGATGTGCTGGACATATGCAGATGCTGGATTGCATCTGAAAGTTTTTGAAGTGCCGGATAGCCTTAAGCGGATATTTACCGTTTAAATAGTCAAAATACAATATACATACATTGTAGATACAGATGAAGAAACGCCTAATTGCATTTAGAGCAACAGAACAGATTCTGAAGGACATGGAAACACTGATTCCTCTAGGCCGATATAGGGACAAGACTGACGTCTTCTACGATGCCATAAGGCAGCTTGCAAAAGAATACGGTATCATACATACAAATAATAAAAACAATCCTAAGGTGAGAAGAGGATGAACACATCTATAACCAGGATGACTTTGCAGGGGTTCAAGAGCTTCAACAAGAAGATATCCATCCCATTTTTGCCAGGATTTAATGTAATAGCCGGTCCCAACGGCTCGGGCAAATCAAACATCTTGGATGCCATTGCGTTTGTATTGGGTAGATCTTCTGCTAAATCTTTAAGAGCAGATAGATTGTATGAATTGATTTTCAATGGCGGGGAAGGCAAGTCGGCTGCCGAATACGCCGCGGTAACGCTTTATCTGGATAATTCACAGAAGCTATTCCCTTTTGAGGATAATGAGATTGCAATAACTAGAAAAATCAGCAAGAATGGGCTATCTGTATACAAGATCAACAGCAAAACCACTACTAGAGAAAAAATCCTTGAACTGTTATCTTCGGCTAGAATACACCCAGATGGTCACAACATAATTTTGCAGGGCGATGTTACACAAATAATTGAAATGAATCCTATTGAAAGACGCTATTACATAGACGAGATTTCTGGAATTGCAGAATATAATGACAAGAAGGAAAAAGCCCAGAAAGATTTGGATGCAGTAGACCAGAAATTGAAAGAAGCCGAAATAATAATCAACCAAAGATATGACATTTTCAAGAAATTGGAAGATGAAAGAAATGCTGCTATAAAGTTTCAGAATTTGCAGAACCAATTGACTGTTTTAAAGGCATCATTTGCACATAAAAAAGTAACAACATACGAAGACCAGATCAAAAGGATTGAAGAAAGCCTGGTTAAGAAAGAGGACTTGAACAAAAAGCTAAACGAGGAGATTGCCCAAATTGAAGTTGAACTTGACAAAAGGGAGTCGAGCATAAGGGAGGTCGCTGGGAAGCTTATAGAAATATCAAAAAAGGTTAAAATCGAAAAGGAAGTTTCTGAGATACGCTCGAAATTGATGATAGCAAAAGACAAGATGGACTCCGATGCAAGAGAGATTGACAGGATAAACAACCTTGTAGAAAAGCTTGGAGCTTTGGAATCAAGAAAGGTTGAATTGTCGGGGGAAATGCCGAGATCTGTGCAGGCTGTCTTGAGATTAAATTTGAGGGGAGTGGTGGGAACTGTAGCGAATTTGATTTCTGTCCCTGAGAACTATAGGATTGCGATAGAAGTTGCCGCAGGACGCCATTTGCATGACATAGTTGTTGAGGACGAGAATGTTGCCAGCTATTGCATAGATTACCTGAAGAGAGAAAGAATTGGAAGAGCTACTTTCCTGCCTTTGAACAAAATAAGACCAATGCTATTTAGAGACAATGGGCTTCTGGGAAAGAATGGCGTCGTCAATGTTGCAAGCAAATTAATAAAATATGACAGCAAGTTCATGTCCGCAATAGAATTTGTTTTTGGGAATACACTTGTAATAGAAAACTTGGAATCTGCCAAAATTATAGGAATAGGCAAAGCTCGAATGGTTACTTTGGACGGGGATTTGGTGGAGCGCTCTGGGGCCATGATAGGCGGTTATTATATTAAATCTCATCCTAAATTTGTTGAAACCACTACCGGCAAAGAAATAGAAACTTACACTGCACGAAGAAAGGAGTTAGAGCAGGAAATCGTATCAGTCAGGCAGGAGATATTTGCACTTGAGAAAAAATTGAAGGAATACGCTGTTTCTGAAACTACGAAAGAACTTATAGACTTGGATAAATTGAGGGTGTCGTCTGAAAGGGATGTAGATGAATTGAGACAGAAGAGGAGGAAAGCTCATGAAAGAAAAGTCAATCTCGAGATAGAATTGAATACTGCGAACATAGAGAAGGCGAAGCTGGAGGCTGAATTGCAGAATGCAAAGAACGAATTGCAACAATATGGCCAAATAGAATATGTGGATGAGAAATTGCACATTTTGGAGAATTTCATCAAGAAAACGCAGAGGGAGCTTGAAGAAATAGGCCTGGTTAATATGAAAGCTATAAGCGAATATGAGAAGTTCAAAGGCGAGTTTGACCAATACAAGGAGAAATATGAGAAGATACTAATTGAGAAAAAGGCCGTCATCGACATGATAGAGCAGATTGAGCAAAGGAGAATGGGAGTCTTCAACAAGTGTTTGACAGAAGTTGGAAATAATTTCAACGAAATCTATCAGAAGATGACCCATGGTACTGCAAGACTTGAAATGGAGAATCCAGCGGATATAGAATCAGGACTTATCATCGAAGCCAATCCTGCCGGCAAAAAGCTGTTGAACATAGATTCGATGTCTGGAGGGGAGAAAACTCTGGCTGCATTGGCATTCCTGTTCGCAATACAAAAATTCAAGCCTGCACCATTCTACATGTTCGATGAAGTTGACGCCGCATTGGACAAGGAAAATAGCTTGAAGCTTGCGGAGCTGGTGAAATCATTGTCAAAGTCTGAGCAATTTATTATGATCACTCACAACGACCAGACAATAAAATCTGGTGACAGAGTATACGGATGCACAATGGACAGGGCGGAGACAAAGATTATTGGCTTGGAGATGCCGTCCAAATGACAGAAGAAGAAAACATATTGAAGATGATTGTTGAAAAGGAAAATTGGGAGGAGATAATCTACTATATTGTAAATGTCCAGAACATAGACCCTTGGAATATTGATTTGACAAAACTAAGCGAAAGTTTCCTGAAATTCATCAATGCAGTCAAGGATCTTGATTTCAGGATTCCTGCAAAGATAGTTTTCGTTGCTGCAATTTTGCTGAGATTGAAGTCGGATTATTTGTCAATTTTTACAGAGAATGAAGAGGATGTTGATGAGATGTCAAAGGAGCCTAAGCCATTTGAAGAACTTGGGATAGATCCGAAGTTGATTCAGCTTGGCTATCCGATGAAAAGAATTCCAAAAAGGCAGATTACCTTGGATGAACTAATGGATGCGTTGAGGAAGGCATTGACAGTTGAAAAGAAGAAGACTGAAAGGAGACAATTGTGGCAGGAGAAATTGCAGAATGCAGTGGTAACGCATGAGGAGGATATAGAGATAAGGATTGAAAAATTAATGAAGAATATAGATGAGTTGATGGTTAGATTGAACAAGGATAAACTGGAATTCAAAGAAATCGTAAAGGATTGGAAGAGGGACAAGATAGTAGCTCATTTGGTGCCGCTTTTGCATCTAGAGCAAAGCAAAAAGATTGCAACTGAGCAGGAAGAATTTTTCAAGGACCTGTTCATAAAAAAACATAGTTCTTCGAAATAGGAATTCTAATCAGAAATCTTTATATTCTATAGAACACTATAGTTAACTATGGTAACTACAATACAATTGGAAGAAAGGGTAAAGAATATGCTTGAGAAGATGAAGACTAATCCTGCTGAAACGTATAACAAAGTAATCAAGAGATTAATCATGGATGTAGAAGAATACGAGCTTAGCCCCAGAACTGTAAAAAATATAGAACATGCATTGGGAGACATTAAGAAGAACAGGACCTATTCTACAACTGAAGTTAAAAAGAAGTTGCATATTAGATGACTTATGACGTCAGTTGGACAGGAACATCGCTTAAACAGTTAGAGAAATTAGAAAAGCAAGTAGTTAAAAGGATCATAGATAAGGTTGAAAAGATAAAAATTGATCCATTTTTATTTGTTGAAAAACTCAAAGGCATAGATTTGTATAAACTTCGCATTGGAGATTATAGAGTCATATTGAGCATTGAAAAGAGGAGAATGATAATTTTCGTATTGGAACTGGGTCATAGAAGTATTGTTTACAGGAAATATTAGAATTCTCAAATCAAACTTCATTGACCGCAACAAGATTTTTTCAAAGACCTGTAGATTATCAAAAAGAATAAAATTTGATATAGAAAATGCAGACTCGCTATCTTTTTCCTATCCAGCCCGTACAATCACAAATTATAGTAAGAACTTAGTCTTAAAAGTTTTGTGGAAATAGCTGTTAATCTAGCTTGCCCAGTTATTTACAGTATTTATACAATCATAATAAGATGAATGAGCTTGGCAACTTTTTATGAGAGCTGTTTTATCTATGAAGAGTGAATGCATAAGATAAGCTATTGTAGTTTTATAACAGTAGTCAATATAATCAGCCGGCAGATCATCACAATAGGGGAATGCGTATCTACCATCCCACGAGTTATCAGACAAAGCATAAACCAAGCCACTTATGCAATTTTTATTATCATTTTCAGTCGGCAAACCAATGCAAATTTTTGCAGATTTAGGATCCTTTCTGACATCATTGCTAGCATCCCTACCCAAACTAATCATACAAGTGCTTCTGTAACTCTCAACATTTTCACACTCTTTTCCTATCTTTTCATATGATAAGCCCAATTCAAGCATCCTGCTGGTCTGCATAAGGTAACAAGAATTCTTGTATTTTTCTTCCAGCATATTGCAGGGAAAATGCGGATCATTACTTACTAATCTTTTGCTTTTGTTTGAGGCAACGACATTTTCCATGAAAGCTCCACCATGGCATGAAGATCTGTCCCAATCGGTTGGAAGCAAGTCGCACAATTTCAAAGAATCTATCAGATTATAATCGTTGAAGAAAACAACTGCATGGCCCAAACCATGCAAGCATTGAAATCTTAAATTTCCAGACAGTCCCTGATCAAAACCCTCGCAAACACTCGGCACTTTTTCTCTAAGTATCTGGGGTGTTACATGATCCTCTCCATCAGATGATCCATCAGAAAAAAACACCCTTTCCATCGCGCCATGAAAGCAACCAGAGTGGCATGTGTGGTCGCATTGCTGGAACACATCTGCAATATGTTTATTTTCTTCCAATAATTTTTTGTATAAAGTTCTTCCTACAGAATGGGTAATTGGATGGCATTGTATCAATATTCTACTGTCTTTCTTTCCCGATTCATCCAGTTCAGCCAAAAGTTCTTTTGCATTTCTTGTTTTTAGCAACAATTCTGAGACGTTATCCATGCAGGTTTCGTTGCTTCCACATTCAAATATATCTAAGACGCCCGATGCTGTCAATTCTTTTATACCATCCTTTGAAGCCGATTCCTTTGAATTAGTTTTTTGGTTCATTGGAAAAGCTAGAAATACAATCAGCATAATTATAAGAACAAAAATGAAATTCCATAGGTTTACTGCGTTGTTTCTGGATTTGCGAGCCATTAGAAATACCATTAATGGGCTTCATGCCCTTTTATTCGCAATGCAACCTTTCTTCCATTCCTCTTCTAAAATGTCACTGCAGAATTTCTGATACTCCTCATCCGTGTTACTATACACCAACATGACACCATACAGGCTGTGGTAGCAGGATTCTTTGCCAGACTCGTTGATTTTAGCGCAGATTTTAAATGACAAATCACGCCCACCTACAGAAAAATCTGATAACGCTATAGTAGTTGTGCAATAGTCCACCCATTCTGGCGGCAGAAGACTGCACAGTTCGAATGTTGAATTGACATCTCCTTTGGTAAGTGGATGTATCTGTCGTGATAATCCGTTGAAACAAGTTTTTTGGTGATCGGAATTTTTGACTTTCAAACATTCGTCGCCAACTTTCCTCAAATCACCCTTGAACATCTGATACATAAGCGTTGGTTGATTGGACCAGCATCCGTTCAAATGCTTGGGATTTATCCTAGGATCATTGCAAGGGTAGAAATGGTCATCAGACTTAACCCATCTTTCTGGTGAAGGCTTTCCCTCATGGACACCCCATACATTCTCCATAAACACACCATCCCTGCAATTGAATACTGGGAAATCATCTATTCTTTCATTCATCTTATCACATAACTCAAGCGCTTTTAGAAGATTAGGATATCCAACCCAAACCAAAAGTCCATGACCCAATGCATGCGAGCATTGCGAGACAACCGTTACCCCAAATTTCTTGCATTCATTCATTATTTCGTCCATACTATCTATACCATTACTGCCTATGGCGTGAAGAATAAACCCATGATAGCAGGAAGACAAGAAATAATCCTTGCATTTGACAAGTCCGCCAGCGCCATAGGTTTCATAGAGATAATCGCCTGAAACATGATTCAGAAGATGCGTTTGTCCTGTGAATGGCAACCCAGAAAAATAAAGATGTTCTTGGGCTTGTTCTACCCCCACACGTTCGATAAGTTTTTTATAAAATTTAGTTTGTTCGGTTAAATTGGCCGTCTCTTTAATCTGTTGTATTTCCATCGGCTGTATTTCGGATGAGGGAATTTGTTTGTTATACCCTTCAATGGTTTCTCTGGTTTTGTTTAAGCACAATTCGTCCCAATCTTCCGGCAGTCCTTGGCACAAGTTTTTATAAACCTCCCACCAGTTTGCATATTCTTGAAATATCACCTCTTTAGCGGCATAAATTATGCAAGTGTATCGCCCTTCTTTACTTGAAACAAGATTACAAAGTTTTTTTATTTCGTTGTCATTGCCCTGTGCAGTATTGGCTGCGGAAAACCCAAGTCCAAATATACAATTGTCTTTCAATATTCCATTCGGCGCTTCTTCACAAACTTTTGCAGATTGTGAAAAATTCAAACCGCTTTTGAATAGAATAGATGTCTGGTATTTCGCACAAAGCGGATGGTATTTTTCATCGAAGCTTGCACAAAATTCCCATTTCACAGCACCATTAGGCGCGCTAAAGCTATATTCCATAAAAACCCCGTCATAGCAGTAGATACGATATTGCTCAGTAAGCAAATCACAATCCTTCAAAGCGCTTCCGACATCCAAACCCCTCCAAGTAAGCAAGCCATGTCCAATGCCGTGAATGCAGCTTGCAGCTGACTGTGGTTGTTTAGGAAATATATCAAGGCAGCTATTTTCAATTTTGGGAATCGCATTAATTCCCAAATCCACCAACATCTTTTCAGTAACGCCATGATAGCAACCGAAAGCAAATGTCGGATCGCAGATAACAACACCATCAAAACCCTTTTGCCGATAAATTTCGTTTCCGACTATATGTGTAAATTCATGGGGATTTTGTTTAATGCCATTGCTGGCAAAAGTTTTTTTCAAGTATTTCCAAGACTCTTCAGCGTTGCTTTTGCCTAGTTCTTTAACCAGTTTTTGCTGTTCTAAATAAGTGAGATTGAGGAAATATTCAGAGGATGGGAATTGAATAATTTCTTTCTTCTTGAAAAAACCTAATAGAAAATTGAATAATCTGCTTAAAAAGTTTTGCAAACTGTTACTTTGTTCTTCTGTAACTTCAATGGCCATTACAGTACCCGGATATAAGTGATCATGCACGCCCCATCTGCCAATCTTATCAAAAGTAAATGTAAATTTCTCACCTTTTTTCAACCCACGGCATGCATCAAGGATATTTTTTGCCTCACTCATGCCACATTTTTCAATCCCAGAACTAGGATAAATTTTATGTGTCGGATGAACATCAGAGGCTGGCCAATGAAATGCATTACCATTATTGATCCATGTAACATTTGTTCCAGCATGGATACTGATAAAATCCGGATAAAATCCGTCATCTGTGACAACAATTGTCTTCTCGACAGTTCCTCTCAAATCATGTGCATAAACAATTACACCAAAGAATGAAAATGTTATTACAATGACAAATATTTGAAATGACATAGAGTGATGCACAATTATCTTATAGTTAATCTAGTTAATTATTTTTTAAATAGTGATAGAATTATTTTAGAGATTGACAAAAAACTTATCACTTATCCAGGAAGACCATATCTGCAGGTAAATCGCTGGGTTGTTGGGTCTTTCTCGCACACAAATCCCGCCCTTTCTAATACAGATCTTATATAGTCTGGGATGTCCACTAGTACAAAGTGTCCTGAATGGGGTGTTGGATAGGAATATGATTCAGGTGTTCCATATGGTGAGGAATAAGAGTCGGGGGTTCCGTATGGTGTGGAATAAGACTGTGGTGTTGGGTATGAATATACTGATCCAGTACTTGTAGACGTGCCGCCTGAAGTCGTCGAAGTTGTTGTTTGTGTGGTGGTTCCTGTACTTCCCGATGGAGTAATATAATCAGGAGGTGTCGGATATGATGTGGGCGGCGAATAACCTTCCGGAGCGTGGTAGCCAGTCTCAGTATGCTCATAAACAGCTCCAGTGTTTGTTCCCGTGTATGTAGTTCCAGTTGTGGGATCTGTATAAGTATATTGCCCTTGAGTATAAGTTCCACTAACCGCTTGTCCTGATGTAGGATCTACATAAGTAAATGTCCCTTTGGCTGCATCATAGTTTCCAGCCTCTGGGGCATGGAAGTCTCCCTGATGTGCAGCCTCGTAAGTCCTGTAAGCAGTAACAGTGGCTTCGTATTGCTTTATGTCGGCACTAGACAATTTCCCTTCAGTAGCATATGTCTGATAAGCCTTTTGCCAATCTTCCGGATTTAGATAATGAGTATCAGTTACACCAGCTTTTTGCAATGTATAATCTACAGCATCCACCCTGTTTATTACCTGCGCTACTTTTGTCGGGTCACTCAAGTCTTCTGGGTTTACTAGGTTAGATAAGACAGCCTCTCCCTCGTGTCTTATGCCTTCCTCAAAATATTTCTTTTTCTCCTCTTCTGCCCACTTGCTCGGATCCTTGTAATCATCTGCAAATCCGCATTTTGCCGTTACACAATAGTCATGCCTTTCCTTCGCCTCTTCATAATAATGTTCATATCCGTCTTTTTTATACTCTTCAGAGAATTCCTTGCCCCAGTCCTCCGGCTTCACACCACTTGCAATAAACTCTTGCATTTTAGCTCTGAATGCCTCTTCATGCCCTGGTGGAACCAAACCCAAAAGTCCAATCTTCTTGCCTGCATCAAGGTTAGCTGCCTGTAACGCCACATCCTTCCCCCCGAATTCTTCAATCAATTTGTCCAAATCAGCCTTCTCCAATCCAACCCTTCTAGCCACTTCTGCAGAATCTGTTACGACTTCCTTATAATCGTTAAATTCGACATGGTTTTCAAATTTGTGGAATAGTTTCCATGCGCTTTGAACATCTCCCTTATCAAGCTCTTCTAAGAATTTGTATCCAAGTTCAATCTCTGTTGGCGATAATTTGTCTTTGTTTAACTCAAGGAATGCTTTGGCCTGGTCTGCCGCTTTGGTTGTCTCACTCTCAAACAATCCCTTATTCCTTTCATACAAATTCTTGAACTCCTCTTCTTTTTTTGCAAAATGTTCGGATAGTTTTGCCGCCTCTTCATTCGTGAATGTAAACGCAGTCCCTATCGAGTCACCTACTTTTCCAGCCGAAACCTGTATGCCTGCGCTTTCCATTGCCTCCTCAAATCTTTTTTGGACATCTTCATTATCCCCAACGAACTTACACTCCTTATTGAGGAAAGGATACTGGTCATATAATCCCAATCCTATGCCATCCAGTACGCTTCCTGATTCATCATCTAGACCATCATTGTTTTCATCCTTGTAGAAGTAGGTCTTGTGATCGGGCAAAACAGGCGCAACTTCGCCCTCTTCAACAAAAACTATCTGATCGCCTTCAGTAAGCGTGTCCAACACTTGGTTTTGCAATTGGTCTTCTACTGCATCGATATTTCCTTCTATCTTAGTCTCGACGTCAACTCTAACCTCCTGCAAGTCTTCCTCTATTGCCGCTTCTTGGTCAAAATCACCAACTAAAGTTACTTGCTCAACGTCTGTAGTGGCTAATAAATTAGTCACTTCTCCCGGCAAACCTTCAACGTCGGATGGAATTGGTATTATTGGTTGTCCTAATTCTGCTGCCAAAGTTAAGATGGTGCTATAATCCTGCACTGTATCACCTTCATACTTCACCAAAGAAACTTCGTCTAACGTCCCAGGACCGTAGAAGTACTCTATCGCTTCAACAGCGGTTCCGGTTGCAGTAGTTCCATGCAACCTTGTAACATCATATCCAAGATCCTGAAGCGAGGTCTCGATATTTTCCGACACAACAGACTGCCCGCCTAAAATAACAACATTTTCTGCATCAAGATTCTTTAGTTGAGTTTGCAAGTCTGCAGGAACCTCTTCATGTTCTGTATATAAAACATGCGCACCAATATCAGCAGAAATCGCTGCAGCTATTGCAGCATCTAGAGTGCTTACATCACCGCCATTAACGATTATTACTGTGTCTACATTTGTTGTAGTAGCGGTTTGCGCTATTGGCGCTATAGAATAGAAACTCAATACCATCAAGACTGTTAAAAAGATAACTAGGCGTCTATACATCTTAATTTAAATTTGTTTTTTTGCCTTATAAATATATTTTTTGATATGATACACAAACTAAATTTACTTCCCAAGACTTTTCTTCAACCCTTCTAAATCATCTTTGATATCTGAGATAGAACTGCCTAAATCCTCCTGTATTTGAACTGCTTCTTCTTCTGTTGTAACAATGACGGGTGCTATTTCAACTGGCTTGACAAAAACAAGATAGGCAAT
This sequence comes from uncultured archaeon, assembly GCA_964366355.1. GTDB lineage: Archaea > Aenigmatarchaeota > Aenigmatarchaeia > CG10238-14 > SCSR01 > JACQIA01. The sequence goes on along the minus strand of CAYITO010000003.1, from coordinate 8,764 downwards.
TACAGCAATCAAGATTATAATTACCACTGCCAATAAATATGATAATTTTATATCAGCTTTTTTTCTAGCCACTCAACATCACATCAATTATTTTGTCTATAATAAGCAAAACATTATCGATCCTGTTGGCAACCTCGTCCAAATCTCCTTCTGTTGCCGTGTCCCTTACTGAGCTGATAAATAATTTTATATTGTTCAATGCATCTATTGCTTCGTTGAACAACCCAACAACTTTATCCCATTTGTTAATGCTGTCGATATCATTTTTAACCGTATAGTACTTCAACACACTCTGTGACTTTAACTGGAAATTTTCAAACTTAATTTTCAAGCTTTCTATTGTAAGAATAGATTGAGCCAGTCTTAATCTGTCTATAGAAGGCAAAGATTTGGTTGGTTCTTCAGAAGATGGTCTAACTTCAGGTTTTTTCTCAGCCGGAATTATTTGAGTGACATTTGACATTGGTGCAGTCACGTTTGTTGGTGGAGTTACCGTAGGCGGTGCTGTGATGTTTGGTGGTGTTATCGGTGAGGCAGGTGTTGTTAAATTGGATGGTGTTACTGGTGATTGGGGTGCTTGGCTTTGATTTGATGGCGGTGTGCACGATTGCGTTTCTATATACGACCCGCAGTTAAAAAGTGTGGTTGAATTGCACTTGTAGGTAGTTCTTGATTGCGTATTATTTGTCGAACAAGTGCTCCATGCGGTTGGTGATGGGCATGTTGGACAAGTTTGAACAGGCGGACATACATAGGTAGAGTGCCAAGGCTTTCCACTTGAATCCAGGCAACAATATCCATAGCTTTCATAACTTGAGGGGCCACAAATGCACTGGGAAGTTATAGCTGCTCCAATTGTACAGGTTTTGGAAGTAGTAGCAACGCATTGGAATTGCCCTCCCTGCAGCGGAGAGAAGCCACAGATTTTTCCTGAGGCAGCGCAGTCTTCCAATACTCCAGGCTCTGTTTTTTCGCTACAGCTTCCTGACACACAGACTGAGACTACCTGGTATTTCATCCTCTTATCGTATAATGATGCTCCAGAAGGGCCGCAGAATGTTGCTCCGCTGGAAGGGAAATATGTCCCCCCGCATTCGGAATCAGAAGAGCAGCCTAAAGCAGTAAATGTAATGGGTTTTGTCGATTGCTGACCAGCTGTGTCTGTTGCCTTAACTGTTACTGTATACTCCCCAGGCTTATCTGGAACGATTATATAGACTGGTTCAGAGCAACTTACTACACCATTGCCGCATTGGCTTAATGTCACATCAGGCGAACTATACTTCATGCCCGGCGCATTAAAGCCTCCATAATTAATTCCTTTATCGTCTGTTATAGTTACCGAGATGTATGCCCGAAGACCGGCATATATGGAAGTTGGATGAAGCTCTGATGCGGATTTAACAGAAGCTGTTATTGATGGTGGGGAATCAGTACTTGTTGGAGGAGGTGCTGAAACGACTAGCTGCTTTGTAAAAATGTTATTAGTTTCATCGCTTTCCGCATGCCAACTATTGGAGTCGGCAACGCCGTACAACGTGAAAGTATCGGCCTTATTCGGTGTGAAAATATTGGTAAGGGGGACAGAATAAGATTGACCGGGTCCAAGCACTATGTTATTTATAGAAGCGCCACCGGATGACCACACTTGCGCTCCTGAAGAATCTTTGGCATAAGTGTCAAGATAGACAGTTGTGTTTGGAGAGGCATCCCCGATGTTTTTGATTGTAGTCGTCACTTTGATTGCGGCACCTGCAATTGGATTTGAATTGTTTACAGTGATATCAGAAATTATAAGATCGGATGCTCCTAGGGTAAATGGAGCTAATGCAGTTATAAAAACCAATAAAAAAATTGGCAGAAAATGCCATTGATTCATATAATAGGTTTTAATTTGCTTACTAATATTATTTTTGTATTAAATTCGCAAGAGGGCAAATTATTTCCTAGATAGCCATTAAACAGATAAATAGTTTATTTATTAGTTAACAGTATGAGGGAGTATTGCGGTGTCTTTGGTATATCTGCGTCTCCTGATGCTACACGTGACATATTCTACGGGCTGCTAGCCTTGCAGCACAGGGGGCAGGAATCCTGCGGCATATCGATATTGGGCGATTCCATAAAAACGCATGTAGGCATGGGATTGCTCAATGAAGTTTTAAATGAGGGAAAATTGATGCAATTAAAAGGCAGCATGGGAGTAGGCCATGTCAGATATTCCACAGCCGGCTCAAGCATAATAGAAAATGCCCAACCCATGGAGTTTGAATCTGACAAATACAAGATTGCGCTTGGCTTCAATGGCAATGTTCCCAATTATCAAATGCTGATGGATATGCTTTCTAATGACACTCAGTTGAAGACAACCTGCGACGCAGAGGGCCTGGGAATAATTTTCCTGAAGACATTGGATAAGACAGATGATCTCATAGAAGCAAGCAGACATTTGCTGACAACAGTTCCTGCGGCTTATAGCATAGTAATGATTGTCCATGACAAGTTGAATGAAAAATGTAATGTTGTGGCAATAAGGGACAGGTTTGGGCTGAGGCCTCTGTGCATAGGAGAGAAGGATGGAAATTACGTTGTAGCTTCAGAAAGTGTTGCATTGGATGCTGTTGGCGCGAATTTGATTTCAGACGTGGAGCCTGGATCCGTCGAGATAATTAGAGGCAATGAAAGGATTAGCAAAAAACTGGTTGACGGCAAAAGAGCTCACTGCATGTTCGAATTCGTTTACTTCAGCAGGCCTGATTCGATTTTAGAGGGCAAATCTGTGTATGATATCAGAATAAAACTTGGCAAAAATTTGATCAAGGCATTCAATACCAATGCTCAAGTCATAGTTCCTGTTCCGGACACCTCAAGACCTGCTGCCGAGGGCATTTCTGAGATAACTGACATACCGGTTGCAGAGGGGCTGATGAAAAATAGATATATAGGCAGAACATTCATAATGCCCGAGCAAAAATCAAGGGAGGATGCTGTCAAGACGAAATTAAATCCTGTAAAAACAGTGCTGAACAATAAAAACATAATTCTGGTTGATGACAGCGTTGTTAGAGGCACTACAACAAAGAAGATTGTGAAGCTTGTGAAAAATGCCGGCGCCAGAAATGTCGATGTTTGGATAACATGCCCGCCGATAACTTCTCCGTGTTTTTACGGCATAGATATGAAGAGCCATAGCGAGCTTGTGGCGGCAAACAATTCTGTAGAAGAGATAAGGGATTTAATGGGGGCTGATAGCTTGAATTACCAAACGATTGAAGGATTGAAGGATGCGATAGATATAGATGGATTATGCACGGCTTGTTTGACAGGGATTTATCCAACAGAGGATGCGCAGAAGCTTGCGGATAAAATGAGGGAACAGACCGGATTGATGAAGAAGAAATTCTGGAAATGAACTAAGTAATTTAAATTATTAAGCAGTAACGGATGGTAATACAACACCACTTCTACCGGACACGGTATAGAGTGGATATATAAATATTCCAGCTAGAACGAGCATGACAATAATCATAAATGCCAATGACAATCCGACTGTCATTGCGGCTTTAAAAGTCGTAAGTTTGTGAACTTGCTTCAGATATATCACATTGAAATATGAAAATAGTGTACCTAAAGCCCCAGTCAAAAAGTAAAGTGGAACTAGGAAAATTATCCCAAAAATCGGACTGATGAAAGCCATCGAATAAAATAGAAACATGAAGAGCACAAAAAGTAAAGTGGGCCATAAAATTAAGGTAGATACTCCAAATTGTTGACCAAAGCTACCCCTGCCGCCAAAAATTCTGGCAGCAATCCAGGTTAAAAATGCCATAAATAACCCCGAAATCAACCCTAAAATTACCACAATCACAGGAATGAGAATAATCGGTGGGGCTGGAGAAGCTCCTATAATCGATGGACCGAATTGCGGAATTAAGGGTAAAATAAGTTGAAATACTGTACCACTCACAATTCCAATAACAAGTAATAAACTACCTAGACGCTTCAGTCCGCTGCTCAGCGTTTCAGCATTTTTTCTCTTGGATATTGTTTCATCCATCTTAGTGAGGATTTCAAAAAACGACACTTGTCAGCCTCAGGTATAGTTTCTTTTCGTAGTTTAAAAATGTATATTTTTCATTATAATCATGGGTGAATTGAAGCGAACTGTCTTGATTGTTGGCTCTGGGGGACGGGAGCATGCGCTGGGATGGAAGCTGAAGCAAAGTCCTTTTGTGGGAAAGATTTTTCATGCGCCTGGCAATGGCGGCACGTCTGAAAACATTCCAGTAAATGCTGACGAGTTTGGTAAACTGATAAAATTCGCAAAAGACAACAATTGCTTTACTGTCGTAGGCCCGGAGGATCCGCTATCAAAGGGCATTGTGAATGAATTTGAAAAGAACGGGCTGAAGGTATTCGGACCTTCTAAAGAGGCTGCGATAATAGAATACAGCAAATGCTGGACCAAGGAGTTCATGAGGAAATATGAAATCCCAACAGCAGATTTTCAAATTTTTGATAACCCAGAAGACGCAAAGGAATATGCGAAAAATAAATCTGCGGTAGTTGTCAAGGCGGATGGCTTGGCTGCAGGCAAAGGCGTTATCGTCTGCAAAAATCAGGAAGAAGCATTGGGTGCCATAGATAGTATAATGGTTGAAAAAGAATTTGGTGATGCTGGGAATAAAATTGTGGTTGAAGATTGTTTGGTTGGCGAGGAGGCATCGTTTATTGCGATAACAGACGGTAAAACTATCATTCCGTTAGCTAGTTCACAAGACCATAAGCGCGTTTTTGATAATGACATTGGCGCAAATACGGGCGGGATGGGTGCATATTCACCAGCACCAGTGATAACTGATGAATTGCACAATGAAATTATGCGAGAAATAATGTCTAAAGCTATAGCTGGCATGAAAAGGGAAGGAATTGTTTTCAAAGGATTTTTGTATGCTGGGTTGATGATTGTTGATAATAAACCGTATGTTTTGGAATTCAACGTAAGAATGGGTGACCCAGAATGCCAACCGATAGTTACTAGAATGAAATCTGATTTGTTTCCTTATTTACAAACATGTGTTAACGGCAACCTGGAAGAAATGCCTGATGCAGAGTGGGATGATAGAGCTTCTGTTTGTGTTGTGATGGTATCTAAGGGATATCCAGGAAATTATGAGAAAGGTAAAATAATTACCGGACTAGAAAGTATTTCTAAGTTAGGTGATGCTTTTGTTTTTCATGCTGGGACTAAAAGAGTTAATGGTAGTATCGTTACAAATGGCGGAAGAGTTTTAGGAATAACGGCTTTAGGAGATACAATAAAGAAGGCTATTGATAATACTTACAGTGCTGTTTCTAAGGTAAATTGGAATGGAGTGCATTATAGGAGAGATATAGGTAAGAAAGCATTAAAACTTATTTGAAGGTTTCCCCTTAGATGCTCTGCCGAAACTTAGAAAAGTCTCTGTGAATTTATCAATTTGGAATACCTGACATGTATGGCGGTTTTCAGGAGATACGAACCGATATAAATAAGACCGCTAATTATAGATTTCTATTGAGGGCGGTAGTTTTCAATACGAAAATCCCCAATATAGAATGGGTTAGAAAAGAATATATCCTCTACGCAGTCTCGTTTTATCCAACTCCTTACAATTTTATCACAAATAGAAACATCCTGCTTGACAACAGCAACCTGATGATAGCAGTTGTCTACTGGAACCACATCTTCAAGAGTATCGCAGATTGACGGATCTTTATTCGCCATTGCCTTACAAGGAATATGATACCAACTAAATTTTATCTCTTTGGTATCGTAGCGAGGAATACTATCGCATATTTCTGTATCTTGAGAATAAAGCGCCACTTTAGAATAACAGTCGAATTTGATCTCTATGAATTCAACAAATTCTTTACAAATAGGAGGATTATTTGTTTTTGCAGCGAAATCCATTCGCAGATCCTCTTTGCATCGAACCTTAAGTCCTCTTAGCGAGGCGTCTTCTGGGGTTAAAACCTTTTCACAGTAGGAAATATCTTTCGCGGCAATTGCCTTACAATAATTTATATCAAAATATATTGGGTCTGACCCCTCTATTTTATCGCACAATGCAATGTTGTTAGTATGGATGGCGATCGTTTGATAACAATCATTCCTCTCTCTCAATATCTTCGTAAAAACTTCCGAAACAGGTATTTTTTCGCATAACTCATAGTTATCTGTAAGGATTGCCACCTTCTTAATACATTCGTAGTCTTTGTAGTCTCTTTCCTCGCACGCCGATATATCCCCAAAGTTTTCCTGTAAAGATTGTAAAATTGCGTCAGCCGAAACAAACTCTGTTTCCTTTGTCGGCGACTGCCCATAGAAAGAAGGGGGCTGATATGTGGATTGGAAACCCGCAACAAATCCTATAATGAACCAGATTGCAAAAAGCAACAGTAAAATAATACCCAGTATTCTATATTGTCGTATCTTTATGATAATCCAAATTGATCCTACCAACCATACTATATCCAATAAAAACCTTAAACCAGTTAAAACGCCCAACAGAACTGGTAGAGTAGTTAATTTAGTAGAGATAAGCCACAAAATAAACTCTAAAGCCACAGAACAAATTGTTAAAACTAATATCACGAGAGACGAATTCATGGTTTATTCCCCTTTTAATTTATTGTTTTTGATTCCTTTACTTTTGTAATCAGGTTTCTCCTTAGATGCTCTGCCGAAATCGTATCTTAACTGAACTATAGCTTATAATTACTTATTTTCCAGTTATTAAAACAGGTGCATCAAAGTTCCTAAGGCAATGCACCATTTCTACCTTAAGAAAAATCAAGCTTTTATCCTTAAAATCATGTGCATCAAAATATGAAACCATTGTTTAATCCGAATGATAAACCAATGCGCGTAGCCTGCTTCATGTCCGGCACTGGAACCAATACAAGAAAGCTGATAGAATACCAGAAAAATCTTGAACAACTGTATGAACACCCACCGTTTAAAGTTGCTTTGATTTTTACAGACAATCCCCAAAGCAATGCCAAGAAAATAGCGGAGGAATTTGACATTCCTTATCTAGAAAGTGATTTCGAAAAGTTCTTTAAGGATAAAGCCAAAAGCGACTGGGAATCAAGGAAATTGTTCGACAGGATGACCTATTGGATGGTAAAATCTTACGATATTGACACAATCGTCTTATGCGGATATGCGAGAATAATAACCAAACCAATTGTTGAAAATTACCTTGCTGTTAATGTGCATCCTGGAGATTTGTCTGTTGTTGAGGATGGGAAGAGGAAATATGTTGGGTTGCATCATGTGCCAGCCAAGAAAGCTATACTGGCAGGCGAGCAAGTCCTGCATTCGTCCACGCACATTGTAACAGAGAACTTGGATGCAGGGCCTGTATTGATGATTTCAAAGGGATTGAAGGTCGAATTGCCAAACGGCACTTTTTTGGATGAGTTACGAACTAACGGAAGGCTTTTGGATCACATCGCCAAAGAGCATCAAGATAAATTAAAGGAAATTGGCGATTGGCAGATACTTCCCTTGACATTACACTGGATTGCTGATGGAAGATTTGGCGTAGATGGTAGTAATGTTTATCTAGATAGGAATAGACTAAGAGATGGATATAGATTATAGTCGAGCAGTAAAGTTTAAAATACTATCATTACAACATATTTGTGGGATAACAATCAAGCGTGCTTTGATTTCTGTTTCTAACAAAGACGGCATAGTAGACTTTGCACGCGAGCTGCAGAAATTCGGTATTGATATAATTGCCAGCAGTGGGACATACAAAGTCCTGTCTAACGCTGGGTTGAAGGTAAAGGCTGTAAGCGACATAACAAAATATCCTGAGATGCTTGGAGGGAGAGTAAAGACACTTCATCCTGCCATTCACAGCGGCATTCTGGCTGAAAGGTCCGACCACCAGCACATGAAAGAACTGAAGGACATGGATATAATGCCAATAGACATGGTTGTTTCAAATCTCTACCCGTTCGAGGATGTTGTCAGAAATGATCCGAACAATCTGGAAGAAATCATAGAAAACATTGACATAGGCGGCCCTGCGCTGATAAGGTCTGCAGCCAAGAATTATGAATATGTAACAGTTGTTGTCAATCCGTTGCAATATCCTAAAATTATTGGCGAATTGAAGATAAAGGGTGAAGTAGGCAATGAGACAAGGCATGAACTGGCCATGGAAGCCTTCAGACACACGGCAGAATATGACAGCATAATACACGAGTTTTTGGAAAATAGAATTAAACACGATTTCCCAGATATACTGAATTTGAAGTTCAAGAAAGTTCAGGAATTGAGATACGGTGAGAATCCCCATCAGAAGGCTTCGTTATACAAAGAATTCCATTCGCCTCAATCGTCCTTGGTTAATGCCGAAAAGCTGAATGGCAAAGAGCTCTCTTACAATAATGTTTTGGACAGCGATGCAGCACTTAGGATAGTTAGGGAATTTGACAAGCCGACTGTGACTATAATCAAACACACCAATCCCTGCAGTGTAGCGTCTGGAGACACTTTATTGCAGGCCTATGAGAAGGCATTTGGTTCGGACAACGAGTCTGCATTCGGCGGCATTGTGGGATCGAACAAAAAGATTGACTTGGAACTCGCACAAAAAATTTCACAGAAATTCTACGATATAGTTATTTCTCCAGATTATGATGAAAAGGCTTTGGAATTATTGAAGAAAAAGAAGAATTTGATAGTTTTGAAATTAAACGAAAT
>CAYITO010000002.1:0-51795 GCA_964366355.1 uncultured archaeon | reverse complement strand
TCTTCATACCTTTGACATTTTTTACAAGATATTTTGTATAGTCTTGTTTGGATGTGGTTAATGAGGTAGAATCTTGCGCATCGCTGCCAGCTATGGCAGACAACAGTAGCGCTACATCATAAACAGCCTTACCTATGCAGCCGATCTTATCAAGACTGTTGGCATAATCAATCAAACCCCAACGTGAAACCAATCCGTATGTAGGGGTCAATCCTACAGTGCCAGTAAATGCTGCCGGGCATGATATGCTCCCACCGGTAGATTCGGCTAAAGCAACATGCGGAAAGTCGGCGGCTAATGTCAAACAGGATGCCCCACCGCTGCTGCCACCACATGTCCTGTCTGCATCCAACGGATTTTTGGGGATGCCGTAGGCAGAATTGACAGAAAAAGTACCAAAACCAAACTCATCCATCACAGTCTTGCCTATGACTACAGCCCCTTCATTCTTTGTCCAATCAACAGCCGTAGCATCGAACGGAGGCATGTACCCTTCAAGTATCCTGCTGCCCGCAGTTGTTTGAATGTTCCTAGTGCAGATGTTGTCTTTTACTGATAGAGGCAATCCGTATAAAACGCCTTTCTTCCTTGGCGCCTCAAGCTTCTGTAAAAATGTGATAAATGCACCATATTTCTCCTGGATGACTTCGTTTTTCTCAATGACTTTGGAGAAAAAGTCTCCCAAATCTATATTACCATCTCTCGTATCTTGTAGAAACTGCTTTACAGAAACAGACTTCATACGATCTTCGGTCCTTTGAAATGCTTTCCTTCCTTGTGCTTGGTGTTGGCTAGAGGCTGCCACTTCCAATCCACTGCCTTGTCATCTCTAAAGACATTTTTCATCTCCTGCGGATGGAAGGACGCCTTTACATCTTTGGTGTCAACTTCGTCAAGTTTTCTGAAAGTAGTGAGCACATCTGATAGTTGTTTGGTAAATTTTTCCATCTCTTCATCTGTCAGTTTTAGTTTCGAATTTTCGGCAACACGCTTTACCAATTCTTTGTCAATCTTCCAGTAGTCTGGCATAAAATCATATAGAAAATCTAAACTATTAATAGAAATTTCCACACAATTTTACCTAATGCAGATACCAAGAACAATGTCAACACAACATCCCGATAATGTGCGTACACCATTCTTTGCTACAAATTCTATACTAGAAGGAGAGGATGAGATAAAGGAAGCCTTTTATGCCTATTCACACTTGAAATGCCAGGAGCAATTATGGGACTGCGAAGGCAAGGAAGTGGACAATTATGTTGTCAAGAAGCTTTTCACCAGATACGAGCCCTTCTTTTCAAGAAATGTGCTTGGTAAAGATTTCTTCCTAACACTCAGAGTGCCTAATCCTGATGTGGAGAAGAATGAGGCGAAGATTCTCATAGAAACTTTGGAATCCATTCCAAGGAGCTTTGATGCCGCAAAGGAATTCTATAATGATGGTATATCACCTATCTTTGAAGTGGCTTTACCAATGGTCACATCAGTAAACTCGTTGATTAGGGTGACGGAATTTTACAAGTCTGGAAGAAAATATTGTAAGAGCGGGTTCTGTAAGGGGTTTTTTGGGTTAAGCACAAAATTTTTATATAGAAAATTTTAATGATGTCGCACGTGCGACAAATAATGTAACACGTGTTGCAAACTACAGCTAGTATCCAAGCAAATTCTTTATACAATTAATTGTGTTTTTTCCGAAAATTTTCCAAATTCCCGCAATTATCTACTGCAAGATATACATTATAAATTAGAAATCCTTTAAATATTCCCACTAGAAATTAGTTTTACTGATATCAACTTAACTACGGGTTTAAACGAACTTTAAAATTCACGTCGAACTTAACTACGGGTTTGTAACGAATGGTCTTAGTCACTAGTTTTTATAATCGACTAATCCTCGTAAAAGTAGTTTATCGAAACCTTATAAAGGGGTTTTCGATGATACAAAATATATTTTGAAGAGAATAGGAGGAGAAAAAATGGAATCAATAGTAAGAAGCGCGCTAGGAAAGCCTAACGAAGAATCTCCTACAACAAGGTTCAAATTGGAATCAACCTCAGGTGCAACATTTGCCAACGTTGATTACTATAAACTAGCAGAACAAGAGTTCGGCTTTCAAATAAAGAAGGCCCAAATCGCTGTTGTAGGTTGTGGAGGAGCAGGACAGAACACTGTAACAAGACTCACCGAGATGGGAGTCGAAGGTGCCGTAACTGTTTCTTTGAATACAGATGCGAAACACTTGGCCGTGGGTAAAGCTGACAAGAAGATTCTCATCGGTAGAGAATTGACACGCGGGTTGGGTTGCGGCGGGCATCCTGAAATAGGCAGGAAATCGGCCGAAGAGAACAGAAATGAAATCAAAGAGGTTCTCGATGGTGTAGATTTGCTGTTCGCCATTGCCGGTTTGGGCAAAGGAACAGGAACAGGTAGCATTCCGGTGGTTTGCGAGATGGCAAAGTCAACGGGAGCTATCGTAATCGCAGTAGTAACTATGCCTTTCAAGGTCGAAGGTGCAAGAATAAACAAGGCCGAAGACGGCTTGGCAGCCCTTAGACAGGTGACAGACACAGTAATAGTCATTGAAAATGACAAACTGCTGAAATATGCAGGCAATCTATCAGTCCAGCAGGCGTTTGCAATAGCAGACGAACTCGTTGCCAGCATGGTAAAAGGAATCACAGAAACTATAACACTGCCTAGCTTGGTAAACCTCGATTACGCAGACATAAAGTCGGTAATGAGTGCAGGCGGGGTGGCGGCAATAGGAGTGGGTGAATCCAACAGCAGCGACCGGGCACGAGATTCAATCACAAAAGCATTGATGAATCCGTTGTTGGAAGTAGATTACGCAGGTTCAGCAGGTGCACTTGTGCACATCACCGGAGGAGAAGACATGAGGCTCGAAGAGGTTAATCTCATCGGTGAAACAGTAGCGCAGCACTTGGACCCCTCAGCAACAGTGTTCTGGGGAGCAAGAATTTTGCCTGAATTCAAGGGCAAGATCCAAGTAATCGCGATAATTACTGGAGTAAAATCACCTTACATTCTAGGCCCAGTAAGCTACGACAGGCCTGTTGTAAGAGAGCTTAGCAGTACTTTGGGGATTGACATCATACGATGAAATCCTTCCCCACTTTTCCTTTTTTTGTGGGGGAATTAAACTTCAGGAGGGTTGGCAATGAAAGACGATGTATTCGATCCGTTCGAGGATTGGGAAGACGAAGAAGAAAGCTTGGGAATATAGGAATGAAATTTGATTTTCTTTGATTTTTATTTATTTATTATACGAAAGAATTCTAGACTAGGAAAGCTATAACCATTTTATAAGCCCACTATTAGCCAGCTTATCCAGCACACCAGAAACGGCAGCCTTGACTATGTCCCTATTCCCATTAACTGCAAAGATGTCTACTATCTTATCTACTTGAGTCTTGCCATCGCATTGGACCCACACAAGAAAAGAAATAGGATCTAGAGTATAATTCTTCTTGGTCTCTGTATCAGTAAGTATATAGGCCTCGCCAGTCTTAGACCAGGGAACTTCTTTCGTCTTCACTGGGATTTTGTCTTCTTCCATGAGATCAAGCTTCAACCGGCTGGGCTTCAGTGCCTGGTTCCTCGGACATGCCGGATAGAATCTTGTGGTTTACCAGCACGACATCTCCGACCGCTTGGACTACAGGATAAGGAACAATTATTCCTTTCTTGCCGCCGACCAATTTACCCAAACTTGAATTTTTGGCAGCTTCGATGACCAACGAACGAACTTTGAACCTTGAAAGATCAAGTTCCATGTCAGTTATCCTGCCGCAATATACGCCTTTGCTTGTGAAGACATCCTTGTTGAACATCTCTTGAATATCTTTTACTGCTATTGTCATACCATCCTCCTATCAATAATTGTTGAAACAAATTAATAAAGTTTACAAGCACTGGCATAATAATGGTTTCATTCCCATTCTATCGTTGATGGGGGCTTGTGAGTTATGTCATACACAACTCTCGATACTTCCGGCACTTCATTTGTTATCCTTGTAGAAATTTTCTCCAGAACTTCATAAGGCAGTTTCGCAAAATTGGCAGTCATAGCCTCTTTACTTTCAACAGCCCTTATCGCAACCGTATACCCATAAGCTCTAGCGTCGCCTTTAACACCCGTGGTTTTTGTATCAGTCAAAATTGCAAAATATTGCCATAATTTGTCATGGAAATTACTTCTTTCTAACTCATCTGTAACAATCCTGTCAGCTTTCCTCACAATATCAATTTTCTTTTCATCAACTTCGCCAATTATTCTGACTGCCAAAGCAGGCCCTGGAAACGGCTGTCTTCTAACTATGTTTATCGGCATACTCAGTTCTTCAGCAATTTTCCTAACTTCATCCTTATACAAATCTCTCAAAGGTTCGACAATTTTTTTGAATTTTATTTTACCCGGCACTCCGCCAACATTGTGATGCGTTTTTATCCTGTCTGAATGCTTTGTAGAACCGGATTCAATTCTATCAGGGTAAATGGTTCCTTGTAGCAAGTAGGTAGCTTTAACTTTCTCAGCAAATTTTTCAAACACTTTGATGAATTCATTGCCAATAATTTTTCTTTTCTCTTCAGGATCTATCACTCCTTTCAATTTGTTTAGAAATTGCTTCTTTGCATCAACTGTTACCAAGTTGATTCCTGAATTCTTGAAAATTCTTTTTATTTCTTCAGTCTCACCTTCTCTCATGAATCCATGGTCAACAAAAACAGCAACTAGATTCTTGCCAAGCGCTTTTGAGGCAAGCAATGCGGCAGTAGAAGAGTCTATACCACCGCTCAATGCAATTATCGCCTTTTCATTTCCAACATCTTGTTTGATCTCATTTATGGCACTTTTGATGAAATTCACAGGCTGCCAATTGCTTTCACATTTGCAAATATCAAAAATGAAATTTCTGAATATCACGTCTCCATTTACTGTGTGGATGACTTCAGGATGCCATTGTATTCCGAAGATGGGTTTTACCTTATGCCTGAATGCTGCTACAGGGCAATTTGGGGTTGATGCCAAGGTTTCAAACTCGGAAGGCATGCTGAAAACAGTATCGCCATGGCTCATCCAGACTTTTTCGGTCCTGTTTAACTTGTTTAAGATAGAGACTGGTTTTGTTACTTGGGCGAGTGTATGACCAAATTCTTTCCTCTCGGCTTTCTTTACATTACCGCCAAAAACATGCGATAACAATTGATGTCCATAACACAGTCCAAGCAGAGGCAGTCTAGAATCTACAATTGTTCTGCTTATCTTAGGAGAGCCCAAATCGTAAACGCTCGCTGGCCCTCCTGATAGGATTAAGCCTTTGATATTGAATTTTGCTGACAAGTTTGCTAAATCTACTGCAGAAATATTGGAAGAAACAACTTCTGAATAGACGCCATTTTCCCTAATTCTTCTACCGATCAGATGAGCGTATTGCCCCCCAAAATCCAGTACAAGGATGGTATCAGGCTTCATATTATAAAAAACAAAATCAAATATATAAGGGTTTAGATTATTAATTGATGCCTAGGTCGCCTAACCTGGTATGGCACTGGTTTGCTATCCTTTGGCGAGTAACCAGCGGTCGAAAGACCTTGCGAGTTCAAATCTCGCCCTAGGCGCTGCTTCTAAATTCTAGAAAATAGAATATTATTAAATGGCAAATGAATGGCTGTTGCTCTTTGAAATACCGCTGGTTTTGGGGATAATTTCCATCGCCACACAATCGGGGTTTTTCGTGCCACTGCCTATGGAAACTGTTAGAAAAATTTTGAAATTGGCCAAAGTCAAGAAAAATGATGTTGTATACGATCTAGGTTCTGGTGATGGCAGAGTGCTCATTGCAGCAGCTAAGGAGTATGGGGCTAGATGCGTTGGAATAGAGAAAAATTTTTTGCTTCATGAACTGTCTAAATGGAATGTTAAAAAACACAATGTTTCCAATAAAGTGAATTTAATCAAAGGTGATTTGTTCAAGCAAAATTTGTCCGGAGCTAGCGTTGTTATCATATATCTTACTCCAAGATTGAACGAAAAGTTGAAGCCAAAACTGAAGAGGGAATTAAAAAAAGGTACTAGAATAATTTCTGCATCTCATATCTTCAAAGGTTGGAATGAAGTTAGTAAAATTAAAACAGGCCATTTTTATACTTATTTGTATAAGATAACTTGAGCTCAACTTTAAAATATTCAACGATAAATAATGTCATTATTATGTATGAAGGAATTAGTGTTCTTCAAGTTTTGAATGACTTACGTGCTAATAGAGCAGTTATAGAAAATAGTGGATCACAACAGAGTTACTCTATTCTTACAGAAGTTGCAGATAAATATGGTTACAATTTGTTTGGTATTGCCTCAATTGATTGGTTGCCTTCTAAATTAACTGCAGTGGTCTTTGGTAGGCGAGCAGAAGGATACGATGTTGGTAAAGCGGAAAATTTAGCAGACAGCTTACGTTCAGATGGGTATGGATTAAGTAGTATTCAACTTAGAATTGAAAATAGATCATTGGGATGTGTAGTTGTCAAAACTAAGTTGTACACAGGAGGTGGCGTAGGTCTTTTAGAGAGACAATCTGGCTTGGAGCAAACACCTTATTTAATTATGGGTTATGATAGTACGCAAGCTGAGGATACAGCCTTTGTAGGATTATTTCTCGATACGAAACCCGAAGATGTCAGCACTGTTGATGAAATAGTTCAAGTTTTAAAAATGGAACCAAGAAAGAAAATTGAAATTCCACCTGCCTTTAGAGAACTTTTCGGAGAATTAGACGCGGATGGCATTTAAATAAAATAATTTTATTTTCTAGCAATAGTCACAAAATTATTGCCCTTTTGGCTGGTCAAGAACTTTACCAATTCAAAATTTGTTGCTTTCAAAAATCTCTCGATTTCATTTTCAGTAAAACCTCTTATCCTAAAATTTTCTTCATAAATATTTCTCTGACCATTCTGCATCAATTCATAGGTAACTTTCCAAAGTGCAGTTGGTGGCTTCTCGCCCACAATCTTCAGCGAAGAAGTCCTTTTAATTTTAACATCGTTGTTTTCAACCTTAGTTATGATATTTTCACTGGTATTCTCCAAAACTTTTGATGCTGTCAAATTTTCAAGCAAAATTACACCGCCATATTTCAGCATCTTATGAAAATTTGCCAATGCCATATGAACATCTCTATCATCTACAATGTGGGATAAAGTATCTCCCAAACAAATTATTGAATCGAATTTTTCCCTAAAATTAGAATTTTTGACATCCCCAACAATTACATTCGCAGTTGGCAACTGCTTTCTCGCATAATTCTTCATCTCATCTGACATGGCAAAGATTGTCACAAAAAACCCTTTATTCATCAACTCCCTAGCCACTCCCACATTTCCTATTACCAACAAATTCTGTGCCGATAACGGTTTTATTTCTTTTTGTATGTCTTCTGCAATTCCCTTGTTGTTCAATAATAGGTCATAGAATGCGTACTTTACATGGGGCAAATCCAGATGGCTGAAAAAATCCATATAATTATTTAAACTATTTATATTAATTTGATTAATGGGTTTGTAGTCTAGCGGTTTAAAAAATCCGCAAAGGACGGCGCGTTGACGAAACTTTCAAAATCGCGTAAACCCCGGTTCGAATCCGGGCAGACCCATCAAAATACAAACCTTTCTTCTAGGATTCTTGCCATACCGCCGGATTTTTTAATGAATATCGCTACATCTATCAAATTTTGAAGTTTATCTGACTTCCAAACTGAATGTTGTATCATCCTAGCACCCATTCTGTGCAAATCTCTCCAAGCTTTAACTTCAACTTTGTGCTCTTCTCTAGGTATGTCAAAAAGCAAGACAAACTCTTTCATACTATGTGATACGTATCACATTAATATAAACTTTTCACTACATCAACAAAGGAATTATATTATCCTAAAATTCAAAAATCCTATTTTCTCGCAAGATGGACAATATGTCTGAAAAAACTTTTTCATTGCCCTGATTCGCATTTACTATGTGCCAGTCAAATTCCCTTCCTATGTCAATGAACCTTTTTCTCACTTTTTCCATAAGCTTCGCATCAATTTCATGAATGTGTCGATCTTCTTTTGCGAATACAAACCTTTCGCCATCAAGCAGAATCCCCATATCCTCTTTCATCAATGTTGAGTTAATTGACTTCAACCAATTATAGTCCGCACCTTTCGCCGAGCCCCATGCCAGTCCAGTTCCTATGTAATCCTCAGCAACAATGTTTATTTCATGATTAAGTTTCTTTTTCAAAATAGGCTGGAATTGCAATCTGTTAACAGTAAACCACATCTGCAACTCTTCCTCGGAAATTTCCTGCTTGCCGCTTCTCAAGACACCATCCAAAAATGGACCGGAAGGTTTCATATCATATATCGGATACTTCATATAATCCGCCTTCAAACCTTTGCCTAGAAAATATTGAACCACAAGCTTGGCCTGAGTTGTTTTTCCAATGTTGTTAATTCCGTATATGACGACAAACTTGCCGCGCATAGTGAAAATATCGAATGCTATTTATTTAAACTAACTTCAATAAAATTTTATTATGACGCTGGACTTGGTTGGTACTACTGCGGAATTTTTTGTTGGTCAATCGTCTGTTGTCGAACCCGTTTTTAGATTGATACTTTCTGTATTGTTGGGGGCAGTAGTTGGATGGGAAAGGCAAGTGTCCCACAAACCAGCCGGCTTAAGAACGCACATGCTTGTTTCGCTTGGGGCATGTTTGTTCACAGTGATTTCAATTTTTGAATTCAGCTTAGACCCTGCAAGAATTGCAGCAGCCATAGTTACTGGAATAGGTTTCATTGGTGCGGGTAGCATTATTGGTAGCAGAGGGCATGTGCAAGGAATAACTACTGCAGCCAGCTTATGGACTGTTGCGGGCATAGGACTAGCTGCGGGTGCCGGAAGTTATATTTTAGCTACAGTATCAGCTGTTTTGGTTTTTACCATTTTGAAATTTAGAAAATTTGAGAATTCACTTAGATGATCAGACGCTCCAGAAACGCCTATTTTTAATAAAAATCCTTTCTGCCTGTAGAATAGCTCTCATCAAATCATCTTCATCTTTGTGGTATTTGCCCAAAATTCTTTTGGCGGTAGTTGCCCCTATTCCTCTTCCGGCCATTGCTAATGCAGCCTTGCGTCTGTAGACTATGAAAAGTTCTGCCCTTTGTTTAGCTCTTTCATGTTTCATCCGTTCTTCTTGAGTTAATGGCGATTTTCTCAGGACTTTCTTGATGATTTTTGTAGCGCCCGTCCACCTTTCCTTCAATACTGCAAGCAATCTTGCATCGCATTTTTTGCATTTCACATTATTATCGACGTCTTTTACAGCGATAACTTGATCCCAATTGCCGCAATTAACGCACACCAACCTAATTTTTGTATTGAGCAATCTTTGCTTGAACAATTCAAAAATCTCACGCTCAGGCTTCTCAGGACCTATAACTTCTGCATATTTGTGCTGCACCCCTATTTTGCCAATTGGAGACAACCCAGGTTTGAAGATTACAGAAATTTCCTTGTTTTGTATTTCCCTCAAAATATCAATGGCCTTTTCAATGTCAAGCTTCTCAGTCTCCAATTCTTTCAGTGTTTCTTTGAATATCGGCGTGCCCGCAAAATCGTCGATTATTCTCTGCATTTTAACTTTGCCAAATTCTGCATCTCTTGATATGGCGCCGAACCTTTTCGCCACATGCACAAATTTCCATTGGAACAATTCACTTTTGCTTAAACTCATCTCAAGATAGCTTTGCAGATGCTCCGGTTTCGTGTTCAACAGAATATCTTTAATCAGGCTTACATTCTTCTGCTGGAATTGGATCATGATTCTGTAAGGGTCAGTTTTCAATCCGACTGAACCAACCCTGCTAGTCAGCAATGCAACAATAAACCTTCCCAGAGTTTCATTGACATTTGTTCCGAAACATGAATTTATGACAACTAAATTCTCGAAATCCTCTACCAAAATTGTCTTGTCGTCAGGAACAATTCCAAACTTGGCCTGGTTTTTTACTAATTTTAACATGTCCTTTGCACAATTCTCGTCAACAGGATAAAGGCCCATTATTTCATGGATAGTTTCATTTTCACTTTTGCTCCTCAACATGTTCTTAATCAAACCCCTTAACCTGCCAACTTCCTGCGACACATCATATAAAACAGAAATTAATTCACCCTCCCATCCTGGTATGGCTGCTTCTATGTCCTCGACAGGCTCGACCATGACCTTGTCACCTTCTACGGTAATTATCTTCCAAGGCTGGCCTTTCACTATGAATGTGGTGTTTGGGTCTCCGTGCAGTGCAATGAATTCCTCGTCCAAAACACCGACGAATGAGTTGTCGATGATGTTGAAAATTCTGTACTGCTTTAATGTTGGTATGGTTGAAAGGTTTTCAAAATAATAGCTAAATCCTCTTGTCTTTTTCCTTATGTAGCCATTCAGAAAAATCAATCCCAATCTATCCAACTGCTTGCAGACTTCCAAAAATTCCGCGTATGTCAAGTTTCTGTACGGATATGCACGCTTTATGATTGTGTAAGCCTTTTCCAATTCAACAGTGCCAAAGTCAAAAGTCAGGCCTATCAATTGATGCGCCAAAACGTCATACGAGTTTTCATGCAAAACCAACGGCTCCAATTCACTATTCAAAGCCTTTCGGGCTATGACCGCCGATTCAAAAATATCGTCTTCGTCAGCTGCGATCACAATCCCTTTGCTTATTCTGGAAAGTTCATGGCCGGATCTCCCAACCCTTTGTATCAATTGCGTCACCTGGCGTGGCGACATATACTGCAAAACCAAATCTACCGCTCCTATGTCAATTCCGAGCTGTAGGCTGCTGGTTGCAATCAAGGATTTTGTCTTCTCCTGTTTAAAATCCTTTTCAGCCTTAATTCTTACTTCCTTGCTCAAGGAGCTGTGATGAATTTCCACTGGGAACTTTTTATCAAGAGCTTTTATTCGACTCGCAAGTATTTCTGCAAAATCCCTTGTATTTGTAAATACCAATGTCGCTTTTGATTCTTTGATTAACTCCATTATAGTTCTCAATCTTGCCGAGGTTTCCTTGGACGAAAATATCTTGCCGGCTATCTTATTATCTTCCGGCTTGGGCCTTGGACTTATAACTTTTATATCAACTTGCTTTACAGTATCAGCTTTCACTAATTTTACAACCCTACCTCCCGAAAAGAACGCGCCGACCTCTTCCGGGTTTGCCACAGTAGCGGACAGCATTATCAGCTGAAAATCTCCGCACAACTCCCTTATCCGTTCTAATGCAATTGTGAGTTGCACCCCGCGCTTTGAATCCACAGCCTCGTGTACTTCATCTAGAATCACATATTTAACATTCCTGAGAAGCTCTCTTATCCTCTTGCCTGTCAGCATCGGTTGCAATTGTTCCAGTGTTGTTATCATGATGTCTGGGGGAAATTCAACATGCAATCGCCTTTCATGGGGAGATGTATCGCCATGCCTGACCGATACCTCGAGCTCCAATTCCTTTGCCCACCACAGAATTCTATCCAGCATATCCCTGTTGAGCGCTCGCATGGGAGTGACATAAAGCGCGCTGATAGCCTTTGGTTTTTCTGTTATGATTTTGTCAAAAATTTTAAGCAGCGCCGCTTCTGTCTTGCCAGATCCAGTGGGAGCGATCACAAGAGTATTCAAACCAGATGCTATAGATGGAATGGCCAATTTCTGAGGGAGTGTGGGCTCCTTGAATCTCTTTTGTATTACTTTCTGCAATCCTTTGCTGAGAGTCTCAAACACCATTGATACCAAATCTTTTCAATTCTTTTTTGAGTTGGGTGGAATTTTCAAAAAGGATAGTTTTGATACCAACAGCTCTTGCCCCCGCAAGATAATTTTTCTTGTCGTCAATAAAGATGCATTCATCTGGTTTCAGTTTCAATTTCTTTACTGCATGCAGAAATATTTTTGGAGAGGGTTTCTTCAGTCCGATTTTGTAAGATAGAAAAACAGGTTTGAATATCTTGTATCTTCCTTTAATCTTGTTATAATCAGCCATTTTATTGGCAACATTTGTAAGCACAGGAACCTTGTAACCCAATTTCCTAAGTTTTATCACCAAATCTATCATTTTTGGATTTAAGTTCAATCCCAATGAAACATCTCTCCAGATTTTGCTGTGCTCTGATAATTTTGCATTTTTGTTTTTGAATATTTTTTTCAATTTATCCCAATACTCGTAAAAGTTAATGCTTCTATCATCCATCAAATCCAGCAGCTTATCCATCTTCGGCGTCATTTTAGAATAGCTCACTTTGAATTGTTTGGCCGTTTCTCTAGCTAGGATCGGTGCAATCCTAGGGCACATTACGCCATAATAATCGAAGATTACAGCTTTAATCAATAGTCTCACCACTAAACAAGGCAGGAATATATATTATACCTTTCAGTCGCATAAGTGGAATAATGAAAAGGGCGACTCTAATTAAAATAATCAGCATTCTTAATAAGCTTTATCCTGTAGAAGTTAGGAAAGAAGAACCATTCGAAGTTTTGATTCATGGAATGCTTTCACATAGGACCAAAGATGAAACTACATTTCCTGCCCAAGAGAGATTGTTGAAAATTGCAAATACTCCAAAGAAAATGCTAAAATTGTCACCAAAAGAGATACAAAAATTGGTATATCCGGTTGGATTTTACAGGCAAAAGTCTAAAAATATCCTTAAGACATGCAGGATGCTTGTAGAAAAATATCATGGAGAAGTACCGAGAACAAAGGAAGATTTAATGAAACTGCCCGGAGTCGGAGAGAAGACAAGTGATATCATCTTATTGTTTGCATATGGGAAGGATGTAATTCCTGTAGACACGCACGTTGCTACAATTTCTAAGCGTTGGCATATGGCTTATAAAAAAGATAGGCCTGAAATTATTAGAGAAAAACTGCATAAGCTGATTCCTAAAAATAGGGCAATAGTCAATCAATTACTAGTCCAATTCGGAAGAGAAATATGCAAAGCTCCAATTCCCAAATGTTATGCTTGCCCTGTAGAAAAGCTATGCCCTTATGAAAATAAGAATCTGAAACCACGGTAGATTTTACACTTATAGAACAAAAAATAAAGCAGCGTTAACTTAGTTTTAATATTTCTTTGATTTCAAACTATTAGCTGCATCACGAATAGCATTTTCCACATTCCTGTCTTTCACAATTCCAGAGCTAACCAACACACCAACTACTCCCAACTCCAATGCTTTCTCTATATCTTCTCTAGTCTTTATACCAGCTCCGCATAGAACCTCCACATTCTTAGAGACATTTTTTACCGCGGTTACACTATCTGTTACAATCTTAGGATTTGCCGTAGAAACAGAAACTTTGCCCCCTATAAGTTCTGGTGGTTCGATTGCAATAAAATCAGGATGAAACTTTGCATATTCCTTTGCTTCGCTTACATTGGCAACACAAACAACTGAAATGAGTTCATTTTGCCTGCATCTATCAATACAAGTTTTCACATCAGTTGGATTCAATCTTTTTTCCGAATGATTGATTAATGAACCAACAGCTCCAGATTTCCTCACCTCTTCTGCAAGCACGCTGCCAGTATGCGCACCTGGTTCGAATGGCTCTATATTTTGTGCAAATGTTGGCAAAATCTTCGACACTTCTTTCAAAGTCAGATGTGAAGGGGCGATAGCAATACTAACACCCAAGTCGTCAGAAACCTTTTTTGCAACCTTTGCTATTCCCAAATAATTTTCTATAGCCTCGTCATAAACTTTTAGATTCAGCAATAGAAGAGGGGTTCTAATTTTCATGACAAATCAATTCAAGCAAATATTTTTTCCAAACTTGATTTTATTTTTGGTATGTTTAAAATTTCGTTCGAAAGTTTAATAGATTCTTCCTTAGGCATCAGGCCAGCTTGAGATATTATTGCGTCGACATTTTCTGGGACTACTATAGATTCCTGGGGAACTGAGAAGCTGAAGAAAACCCCGCCATCATTTATTTCCACAGTGTTTGCAAGCATCGCTGCAACATACGTGTCATTCCTTGGCAATTCCAAATCCCTTGCCGCTTCCACAATCTGCGCACTGGTGCTGGCGTTGTTCAGCACTGCAACCCTGCTTTCTTTTGAATAGATATCTATCAAATCATCTTTGCTTGGGGTTCCGTTTTCGAAGATAATGCTCATTGAATTTATGTGCGAATGCGTGTGGGGAACTTTAAACGCAACGCTTGAGATTGGAATATTTCCCAAAACAGTCTGGACGTCATGTGCATGGTGCGAATGTGCTTTCCACTCCACAGCATTCAGTGCAGAACCCTTCGCATCGCTTAAGTCAGCACCTCTTCTTATAAGAAACGCGTTTATGTATTTTATTTTATAATTTTCAATCAAAGGTTTTAGTAATCTGCAATAAGCAGTTGTATTGCAGCTAACCACCCTAACAAATTGCTTTCCTTTTGCTTGTTCGAAATTGCTTCGCGCATTGAAGCTGACATCTGCAACATCAGCCTCCTCCCCACCCTGGAATATCGCTTTTTTGTTTTGCGGCTTATATACGGCTTGCTTGTTTAGAACACCTTTTTTATCGCCCGATGCATCAACAACAATCTCGCTTCTAGTTATCATGTCATCAACAGAGCCAGCAACACCAATCCCTTTGGATTCAAAACTTTTGACAGAATCCTTCGGGACAAAAACATTCAATCCGCAGGATATTGCAAGTTTAGCATCTTGATCGGGCGTATACTTGGAAACACCAACCAACTTTAGTTTGGGATGCTTTGTTACAGCTTCAGCCACCCTCTTCCCTATAGTTCCATATCCGTTAACAGAAACTTCTACCATAAAATCATCTACGAAGTTCTAGAGGCTCTAAACCAGGCAATGTTCCGAACGCCAAAAGTTCAAGAAAAGCCTTCCCACCGCTGCTACGCATATTCGGCACAAATCCAAGGATATCCATCATGGTGTTGAAATCCCCACCGCCGCCTATAACAAAATGTTTTCTCAAGGGGCTGAATACTTCTGTGTAAACTTGTATGGTCCCTTTGGCATTCGGCAGTTTCTCATACTCCCCCAACGGACCATTCCCTATTATAGTTGAATGTTTATTTTTCGCTACGATGCTCTTGTAAAGCCTGACGGTCTTAGGTCCAATGTCAACAATCAATCCATTTAAATTCCCATTATCCACAAGTTCCTTTCCATTGGAATTTTCTACATAGAAATCCTTCGGCACAAGTATCCTGTTGCCATATTTTTCCATTATTTTATTGGCCCTTTCAACAACATCCCCATTGATATTAAACATCTTTTCATTTTCGCCTATGTCCTTCCCGCTTGCTTTAGACATCAGCAATGCCAATGGGCCCGCGGTCAAAACAATAGCGTTTTTGTATTTTGTCAAAAATGGTTCAAACAAATGCAGATAATCTTCAAACTTTCCCCCGCCCCAGAGGCAGATTACATTTCCATGCGATATCTTTTCCTTGGTTATCTTTACCCTATCCAATTCATTTCTAAGCAGCTGGCCTGCAACTACTTCATGCCCTTCGGATTTCAGTTGCATCGGCAGCCCATACACGCTCAAATCCTTCCTGTGGCAAACAGACAAGTCGTCCTTGGCATAGATGATTCTTTTACCGGTTAATTTTTCTGTCTCCTTGAAGGCATTATAGAGTGCAGTCTTGGTTACATCATCATACTTTTTCTCTTGGTCCAAACTTCTGATATTTTCCAATAGGAGTATACTATCCTTTTTTGCAGCCTCAGCTTCTTTTGGTAAATCAGAAATGTTGTCAATAAATTTAGCCCTATTCGGAAAGTGCTTGTTGACTATTTTAAAATGCGGTTTTAATGTCTCCTCCTTCTTCCTGCCTTGGTGAGATATCACTACAACAACATCAGCATCATTGGAAAAGCACCATTTTATCGCATTCACACCGTCTATTACCCTGTGTTCGTCCAAAAATTTCCCGGAAGGATCCATCGGGGAATTCATATCCACACGCAAGAAAACTATAGAATTGCTTAGGTCTGCAGGCTTTGTAGGCATAAAAGACAATAGTTATACGCTATATTTAACCATATAAGTTCTATGTACATAAAGTTTATATATAAACAAATTTCACATATTAGTGATTGGCATGTTCAAGCACAGGACGTCAATTGAATTCCCTCCGGATTTGTGGAAGGAGCTTTCAGCGAAGGTTCCTGAAAGGAAAAAGGGGACATTTATCATCGAATCTGTGAAAGAGAAGCTCGCAAGGGAAGCAACCAAAGTAGTCATCTTGTGCGGCGGTGAGGGGAGCAGAATGAGGCCCCTGACGCTATCAATACCCAAGTCAATGCTGCCTTTGGGATATAAGCCGATTCTAGAACATACATTGCAATTCTACAGCAGCCAAGGCTTCAATAATTTTGTTTTGTCAATAGGCTATATGGCCGAGCATATTGTAAAATATTTTGGAGACGGCTCGTCACTGGGAATCAACATACAATACGCCCCGGAGAAAAACCCACTTGGCACAGGAGGGGCTTTGAAGAATGCTGAGAATTTGGTCAACTCACCCTTCTTCTTCACATACGGGGATGTCTTGTTTGGGAACATTGACCTCAAGGAAATCATGAAATTCCACAAGGAGAAACAGGCTTTAGGCACGCTAGTTCTCTGGAAGGCGAAGGATGCAAGAAGATTCGGGCTGGTTGAAATTAATGATGAAGGAAGGATAGTTGATTTCACAGAAAAGCCAAAGTACGCGACATCGGGATTGATCAATGCAGGCTTGTGTGTTCTGGAGCCGGAGATATTCAGGTTCATTGCCAAGAACAAGATGGTCTCGCTTGAGAACGATATATTTGCAGAGCTGGTGAAGAAGGAAAATCTGTACGGATTTGTTTACAACGGGTATTGGGCTGATATAGGCATGCCTGAAGATTACGAGAAGGTGGCTAAGGATTTTCTGTCAAAAAGGATTTCTTAATTAAATATATTTTATCTAAAACAATTAAATCTATGGATAAGCTTGCAATCTACCTTGTTTTGGCCGTGGCAATTTCTTCACTAACTACTTATGTTATAACCAATTTCAGCTTTCAAAATTCCATTAACAATGATAAATATATTATAACATCGGAAACTACAGCTGTTGAAATAGACAATGAGCCAGAACCAACTGAAACTAAATCTTCCGCGACTGCAGAAAGTGTTAAGGTTGAAGAAAGTTGCAAAGAGTCGTGCAATGACGGCAACCCATGCACCTATGAATATTGCAACAAGACAACAGACTTCAAATGCAAATATACTGTATTGAAAGGTGAAGTTGAGGGATGCAAAGGAATGGAAAAGAATAGTTGTTATAAAAATTCTTGCGTTTCTGGGAGTTGCACACTTATCTACTCTTCAACATGCTGCGGAAATGGCAAATGCGATGCCGACGAAAGTTACGAACTTTGTCCAAGCGATTGTGAACAGCCACAACAAGCCGCCACAGAAACTCAGCAAAATAGTACACAGTCAGGGCAACAATCTACTACCGTCGAATCTAAAGAAAACTGCGATCCTTCTTATCCCGATGTTTGTATCCCGCCGCCACCGCCCGATTTGGACTGTAAGGATATATCGTATAAAAAATTCCGTGTTTTGCCACCAGATCCACATCGATTTGATGGAAATAAAAATGGAATAGGTTGCGAATCGTAAAATTTAGTTGGGCGTCAACAACTTTTGAAGTGGGTTCAGCTTCCTAAAATTTCATGGGCTTTCCTTAAGATTTGATTAGCTTTAGATTTGCCAATCTTCGCCATCTTGTTCAATTTTTCCGCATTATATTCAGCAAGCTGGCTCAACAAAATAATCCCCTTATCTGCCAGTCTTGCTTGCATGTTAACATCCAAACCTTTGAGTAATGTGACCGGATACAATCTATTCTTTTCTATCATAGATTCCAATCCATTTTCATTCGGATATCTCCAGCCTATGGCCGAAATATTCTTGCATTCCGCATATCTTTTGGCATGTTCAGACAGTTTGGCATTTGTTATTACAACTGCCTTTGAAAAATTGTTCTTGCCTTCTATCAAGTCCTCAAAAGTAGCCTGAGTTTCAAGGAAAACATCAAGGCCTGTATAAGAGTGCGGCTTGTAGTGATGTTTTGCTTCCACATACAAAGCTTCATTCCTCTTGTTAGCAATAGCGTCAATTTCATGTTCTACACATCTTCCTGCGACGATTTTGTTTGTTTTGACTTCATATCCTTCAGCCTTTAGAAGCATCCCAACGAAATGTTCAAAATCAGGTTTCGGTCTTAATAGGCATACAGCCTCCCGCAAATCTATTTGGTGCTTCATTTGGGGCTTGTATACACTTATGTAACTGAAGATCATCTTTAGGATTTGCTTGGTTGCAATTCCTTCATACAGCTTCTTTTCTATACTGTTTGCTATCCCCTCTGCAGCATCCCTATCTACCTTCATTCTAAGGCAGGTTCTAACCACTTTATATTTTTCGAAAGGCTGCTTGCTGCCGTCGGCTTTTATTACGTCCACCATTCAATACACCCTGTCATGGTGTTCAAACTCTAAAAATACTACTTTATGTTGATTCTCGTCAATTGCATAAACCAATACGAAAGGACCAATTTGCACTCTCCATTTACCTTTTAGAATGTTTCTCAATGGTTTTCCTTGCTTAGGAGTTTCAGCCAATTTTAGCATCTGTTTAATAATCCTTTCGTATAAAATCCTATCCTTCTTTTTTATCTTGTTAAGCAACTTTTCAAGTTTGGATTCAATCTTAATATCATAAGGATTTTCCATCTACAAACCTTTTAGAAACTTCCTTTTAAATTCTTCGTAAGTGTAGGTCTTTCCATTGCCTTCTTTAACTCTTCTTTGAGCTTCCAACACCCTTTTTACAAAGCTCTTTTTCAGCTTATATTCTGGAGGATAATATATTTCGTTGGGTAAGGCCTCCTTTAGAGTTTCATGCACTATTCTCCTTATCTTCGGTTCCAAGTGCCTTAACAGTCTTTCCTCGTTTGTTGCAGATTTCATGGTCATACAAAATAAAGATACGCTGGCATTCTATTAAAGCTTGCCGTCGGCTTTGATTACGTTTACCATGCACATACACTACAAACAATTTATGAAATTATGAAAAAAGAAATACATAAATCCAATGTAAATGATCCAAAATCCGTATTTAGATTTAATGCTAGAAGAAGCGACAACAGATAACGGCAAAATGCCTGAAATTAAATAACGTGGCGAAAATAAATCAGAATAAGTATAACCAAATAAAATCCAGCTAATCAACAAAAGTGGAAGAAATAACGCAATCGGATCAACAATCTTGAGAGATAACATGTGTTTAAATCTGTCCTCTAAATTTCTCATTGTAAAAAATATAATAAGAATTGTTAAAAACAGGGTTATGTAATTTAAGTGAAGCCCAACAATACAACTAGGAAAGAACCCTAAAAAATAATTTTCAAAAAATATTCCTGCTCCTCTGGCAGGCTTATAATCTTCAGTATGAATCAGCGAAGGCACATATAAGGGATCTCCATAAAGCAATAGATTTCTCAAATACCATGGACCTGCAAGCAAAGCTACTATAGCTATAAACATTATAACTAATTTTCTGTTCTTGGAATTGTTTTTAATGTAAAATAAAGTAACTAAGGCGAGCACCAATGCATTATAATTTGATAACAGCGCAAAAGATGTAAACAAAGCGAGAATAATCACATTTTTGGTATTAATCTCCTTTAATGCAACCAGGAATACCAAAGAAGCGAAAAACGCCACTACAATGTCGTTATTAAACCTCGGTAAGGATTCGAACCACTCTAAGGGAATCAGGGCAACTAATGCTATTACATAATGATTTTTCATTTTAAGCGAATAGATTGCACTAACTGCAAGAGTCAATAAAGAAAAAATTAGGCTAACGATTTTTGCCAAGAGAGTGAATGAAAAAATATTAGATGCAAAAATTCCAAAAGAAGCTGTAATTAAATATAGGCTAGGTGGGTAAGATTCATAAGAATAAAAACCGTCTTTTGTGCCTATCCACTGGGTTTTAGGAATCTCCAAATTCATTATACTTTCAGCATATCTTAAATGCGAAATGCTATCGTGGTCAAAAATATTTATTCGAGTACTCCAATATACAATTTGAAGTATAATACCTATACCTAATAAGAGAATTATCTTATGCTTTATAGGAAGTGATATTAAACCTTTTATCCCGTATCACCTTTTAATTAAATTATAACGTATTAAGTAAATGATAGTCAACTAAAGAAATATCATGCTAACTCATATAGCTTTAATTTTATCAATCCGATAGCTCCTGGGAATTCTTTTTCCGATTTCAATTTCAAGCCAACTTTTCCAAACAACTGTTTCCAAGTCTTGTCATCGTGGAAAGTCCATTTTACGGGAACACCTGCTATAAAATTTAAAAATAAATCGTAGAATTTTAACCACACGCTTTGAATAGAATTATAATACAATGCCTCGATGATTATAACTTTTTTGCCAACTCTTTTGGCTTCTTTTAATAATTTTATTTGCCTTGGCAAGCTAGCATGATGCAGTACAGTTACAAGAATGCATTTATCGAATGAGCTATTTCTATAAGGCAAATGTTCGCCATCAAATATCTTCAAAGGAAGTGAGGTTTGGTTGTAATCCTTAACATCAACCAATTCCATTGAGCATTTTTCTGCCAAATGTTCAGAGATAAAGCCACTTCCAGCACCAATATCCAAAACCTTGTCAGTTCCCTTTAAATATGGAAAAAGATGTTTCGCATAGTATTTGGCACGAAACTTAAATAGAATCTTTAAAATGACATTCATACTAAAACTTTATCAGCATGTTAATAAAACTTTGATAAACAGATAGGCAAAACTAATGCTAACAAACCAAACGATATACTTGTTTTTAGTTCCGGAACTAGAAATAACCGCCAGAGGCAATAGAGCTGGAAGGAGATATTTAGCAGATCCACTTGGAAATACATATTTAACGGCTATCCAAACAACAAATATCAATGGGAGAAACAAGGCGGCCGGATCAACAATCTTGGAAGATG
Source organism: uncultured archaeon (assembly GCA_964366355.1). Classification (GTDB taxonomy): domain Archaea; phylum Aenigmatarchaeota; class Aenigmatarchaeia; order CG10238-14; family SCSR01; genus JACQIA01. The sequence goes on along the minus strand of CAYITO010000002.1, from coordinate 30,625 downwards.
CCATATGCCTAAACCTTTCCTCCAAGCCTCTCATTATGGTATATATGAGAAAAACAGATACGCCTAAAATTACTATGTCCTCAATGTAACCAAGTGTGCAAAAAGGGAAGAATCCGAATACATAGCCCTCCATAAAGAAGGCAAGACTTTTAGGGCCCGCCTGTTCGGCTTCTGTGTAAGGAACAAATAAGGGATCTCCATAAAGCAATAGATTTCTCAAATACCATGGACCTGCAATAAAAGCCGTGATGGCCAGGAAAATTAAAATGAATTTGAGATTTTTTGAATTAAACCAAATGTAGAGTAGCATGGGTATCAATAGCAATATGGCAGTAAATTTTGAAAGTAGAGCCAGCGAAGTAAACAAAGCGAGAATAATCATATTTTTGGCATTAATCTCCTTTAATGCAACCAGGAATACCAAAGAAGCGAAAAACGCCACTACAATGTCGTTATTAAACCTCGGTAAGGATTCGAACCACTCTAAGGGAATCAGGGCAACTAATGCTATTACATAATGATTTTTCATTTTAAGCGAATAGATTGCACTAACTGCAAGAGTCAATAAAGAAAAAATTAGGCTAACGATTTTTGCCAAGAGAGTGAATGAAAAAATATTAGATGCAAAAATTCCAAAAGAAGCTGTAATTAAATATAGGCTAGGTGGGTAAGATTCATAAGAATAAAAACCGTCTTTTGTGCCTATCCACTGGGTTTTAGGAATCTCCAAATTCATTATACTTTCAGCATATCTTAAATGCGAAATGCTTTCGTTGTCAACAAATGACAATTTGGAAGACCAAAATAACAATCTAACAATAATGCCTAAAATCAGCAGAATCAATATCTTATTTCTAGTAGATATATGCGGTTTCGTTATTGCGATGCGCATGTCTAACGTTAGTTAGAATAGACACTTTATAAAATAAAAATGCAGGCAATTCACTTTCTAATCAAATTTTTAGAAGTTTTAATTCTGTATTTGTGTAGAATATATATTAAGAGACTTTTAACCGTGTCTAATGTGTATATCAATGAATTTTTAAGACTTATGCTTGAGCCTTCTTTGAAATACCGGGTGGGAATGCCAATTTCACCAATCCTTTCTTTAAAGCCAAAAACTACAGCCTGTATCAGAACCTGCTGATCAAAAACGAAATCGTCCGAATTAAGTTTAAATGGGATGGTTTGAAGGAAGTTTCTGTTATAAGCCCTAAGTCCGGTGTGAAATTCCGATAAATCCAATCCTAGAACTATGTTTTCAATCTTGGTGAGAACCTTATTTCCCACATATCTCCACAAAGGCATTCTGCCTCTCAATGCACCTTTGCCAATCATCCTAGAACCGAGCATTATATCACGCTTTCCTTCAATCAGAGGTCTTACTAATTCCGGAATTTTCTTTGGATCATATTGATAATCAGCATGCAACATTACTATGACATCGGCATTCTGCTTCAGTGCTTCTGTATAGGCAGCCTTTTGCGATCCGCCATAACCTTTAGATATTTTTTGTACAATTGTCTCTAAACCAAGTCTTTTGGCAATATAAACTGTCCGATCCTTGCTGGCATCGTCATGTATAATTATTTTCTTCACTAACCCATGTGGAATGTCTTGATAAGTTTTTCCAATAGTCTTCTCAGAATTCTGCGCAAGAATTACCACGATTATTTTCGGCTTTTCAACCACATTCCTACACCATGTGCCATTTTATCAATAACTTATAGATACTCCATAAATGAAATTAATTCTTTGTGATATTATGATAAAAAAATACGCCTATAAAGATGACCGGTTTAGCAGTCATAACCAAATTGCAAAATTAATCCAGTCCAATACTCAAGTTTTGGATGTCGGGTGCTATGATGGCATAATTGGAAGACTAATAAGGAACAAAGGTTGTACAGTTTTTGGGATAGATAAAGACAAGGAAGCTGCAAGAAGGTGCAGGGGCGCCTACAAACGGGTTTTCACATTAGATTTGGAAGCATCTGTTCCAAAGATAAAGGAGAGGTTTGATTATATCGTCTTCGCAGATGTACTAGAGCATTTAAGGAATCCGGATGCAGTTTTAGCCCTTTTTTCCAAATTTTTAAAAAAAGGCGGAAGAATTATAGTTTCCTTGCCCAATGTTGCCAATATATATATGCGGTTAAACCTGTTATTCGGCAGGTTTGGATACCAAGACAAAGGCATTTTAGATAGAACCCATTTGAGATTTTTTACCTTGAAGTCTGCAACTCAACTGTTGAGAAGATTTGAGATTGAGAGGATAAAATTTACCCCCATACCAATACAGCTTGTTTATCCGTCATTGTCCAAATTCGGCATTATCTATAATTTCCTGTATCTTTTGGCAGTCCTTTTCCCCACCATATTTGCGTATCAGTTTGTTCTTGTGGCAAAGCGTCAGTAGAATAAAAAAACGAAGCCGAATAGAGCAGAAAATAAAGCTAAAACTTCAGAAAGGCCTTCTATAGCCTAACAATAATTAACTATTATAACATAGTGAAATGGTAAAAAAGCAGGTTTATATAAGAGTTTCACAATAATATAACAAACGAAAGCGAGGCTGATTCGCTTAAACAAATATTTATAAATAAGGAAAAATAAAGATTATTATGGTTGACAGACCACAAACGAAATTATTGCTAGTTTTTCTTACAGCTTTGGTTTCTTTATCAGTAATGTCGATTTCTGCGTTGGCAACTCCACAGTTTAAAATGACTGGAGGAAACTTCTCATATCTATCTACAAACGAGTCTTATGTCACTATAAAGAACTTAGGGAACCAGACATATAACGCTTCTAACATATACAGTTTTGCTATAAACATAACACATAATGCAACTGCAGCGACCACTGATTTTTATAACATTTCAAATGTTACTTGGACTTTTGCTTATCAAAATCTCACTGCAAATAACAGCGATGGAACATACAACCGCAGCTTGAACTTCACATTTTATTCAAGTGGCAGACTGTTGAACGGTTCAGGAACTAATGTCACATTTATGGGCAACGATACAGGGGGCATGTGGTGGATTAACATAAGCCAGACAGAGTTGGGAGCAGCTGGGAACTGGAACTTGACAATACGTACCTACAATACTACAGATGCACTTGCGGTAGGAGGAGGACTCGGTAACTCCACAACTGTTACCTTCTATGTGCCACAGCATCCGATAAACCTATCTATCATGCTCAATGGAACAAACGGAAACAGAACCTATAATTTTGTCAATAATGAAAATATGATATTCAACATATCCGCCCATGAAAATAGAACAAGTACCCTTAGCAATGCAACCAACTCCCGTGTAACTACTAACGCCACCAGAGAAATTATATACATTGGCCTGAACACCAACATCTCTGGATGGAAAATGCTCAACTTCACGAACATACAAGGAGATAGTGGCTTGAACATTACTTCTATACCCCAGCTATCAAACAGGTCATACAACGCAACAGTATTTTTGAACCCTGGGAATGTAAACTTCACAGCTTCCAATGTGACAGTAATTATAACTGCCAACGACAATGAAAACCCAAATGTTAACATACTTAAACCTACAGGCGGCAGTGCATTCACAGAAGCAACAGTCATATTTAAGGCCAATGCTGGCGATAACGTGGCAGGCACAACAGGTTGTGATTATAAGATTAATACCGGAAACTTCAAGACCCTAAGCCAAGGTGTAGATATTACCCTTAGCGATTTGAATAGCGGGGATCACACAATTACGGTGCAATGTACAGACCCATCAAGCAACAAAGCAGAATCGAAGGTCAAGTTCTCCATTACGCTTCTGCCGTCAGCACCAGGAGGACCTGGAACAACATCCACCATATCAGTGCCAGTTGTCTCAACACCATCAGAAGGAAAGACACAGGTATTTATTGCAAAGGTGTCGGCAGGCAAAGAGGCGATAGCAGAAATCAAAACAGGTGATGTAGCATCTATATCGATTACTGTAAAGAATGATGTCACTTCTGTTTATGTTACTGTAAATAAGCTGGATGCAAAGCCTGCAGATGTGACAGAAGCTCCAGGAAAAATATTCAGATACTTGGATATAAAACCATCTGGACTGCCTGAAAGCTCTATAGACAAGGCTAAAATCAAATTCAAAGTAGAGAAGCAATGGATTACTGCAAATAATGCAAATGCAGACAAGATGTATTTGAACAGATTCGCAAATAGCGTATGGAACAGGTTAAGCACAACCAAAGTTTTGGAGGGCACGGACATCATAACTTATGAAGCCGAGACACCTGGATTTTCAGTATTTGCAATTTCATTTGAAGAGGCCGCTCCAAGTGTACCCAGTACTGTTCCAGCCCCGACTCCAACTCCGAAACCCACACCAACACCAGCTCCAACCCCAACACCAACAGTGCCAGGCGCAGGCGGTGATGTACTGCCTATAATCGCAATAGTAGTTGTAGTGATAATCATAGCAGTGGTTTTGGTCAGAGCAGGCGTGATTTAAACTTTTTTAGCTTTTAATTCTTAGAATCGAACAAATCCAATTGAACACTAGCTTCTCTTAGAAGTTTCGTGCCCAAGTCGTCACTATATTCCTCGCCAGCAACAACTCTTTTTATCTGAGCATTGATTATCATCTTCGAGCACAGTGTGCAGGGAGTGAATGTTGTATATAATGTTGTATCCTTCGTACTTACACCATGCAGAGCGGCTTGAACTATTGCATTTTCCTCGGCATGGCAGCATGCACAATTGCTTAAATCAGACCCTGATGGCGTGATTCCATCCATCTTGTTCTTGCACCTTTGACAGCCACCTTCGTTGCAGTGTTTTGTCTTTGATGGGGTTCCGTTATAGCCAGTTGCTATAACCCGATTGTCTTTCACCAAGGCCGCGCCAGCTTGCCTAGAGAGGCATGTAGAACGCTTTTTGGCAACGTGTGCCATCTCCATAAAATATTCATCCCAATTTGGCCTTGGCATAGAAATTTTATTGGCAATCTAGATATATAAATTAGGATTTGGCTTCCTCTTTCAGAATATTCTTGATCTCGACGCTGCTCTTCCCAAAATATTTGTCAAAATCTGGTGTTGTGCTTACCAGCTTGGTCCTGCTGTACTTTTCCGTCTTCACCAGGCCCTTCTTTTCCAATTCAGCTATGTAACCATATGCCTTATTTCCCTGATACCTGACGATGACCGATTGTTTGACTGGCTGCTTCACTGCAACTATCGCCAGAGTCCTCATCATGCCATCCGATAAATCCGAGAATGGTGCAAGCCTGGCAACGCGGTCTCTATATTCCGTCTTTACTCTTAATTCATAGCCTTCAGGCGTTTCAATCAGTTCCAAACCCCTGTCGACTTTCTCCAAATCTTGCTGCATCTCTTCTACGAGTTCCTTGATTTCCTCTTGAGAACCAACACCAACCAAGCCCGACAGTCTTTGCAGGCTCAACGGCTTGTCAGAAACAAATAAAGCAGATTCAAGCAGGGCCTTTTTGTTCATAATTAATAAATTACTTTTTCTAGTTGATTAGTTTTTACTGCAGTTTTGACTTCCTGGGCGATTCTTCTGCCGGTGGATATAGCAGCATCGCCGAATGCATAAACTGTATATGGCGAGCCGGATGGATACAGGTTAGTTCCCGCGACAATCCTGCAAGATACTTCAAATGCTATGTATTTCATTTCAGGTGTGAAGAACGTTTCTATGCAAAATGGACCCACCATTCCAGGAGGGAACAATTTAATGGATGCTTTAACAGATTTGTCAGCCAGTTCAAAAATTTTGGGCAACTGGGATTCCCTTGCAATCAACGGCGTATTTCCAGCAACGCTGTAGCTCGGCATGATACCAATTTCCCTCATCTCGCTTGGATTCAATCCTGTTCTATGCAGATCATCGATGTTAGTTTCATCCCTTCTGTCAATTCCCATCAAAGTCACTCCGCCAACTGGCCGACTATTGTAATTAATCTCCCAGCCATTGTTCGATAATGGGGAAAAGAAAAAGTGATGATAATATCTGCTGCCAGGAATATAATCTTGAATAGTGATTGATTTTACATCCTCTTTCGATAACATTTTTATCTTAACCATCTTTTCTATTTCCTCGTCAATCTGTTCAGCCGATCTGATTTTGAAAAAGCCCTTTCCTCCCTTTGCCCCGCCGAACTTGACAAAATAAAGTTTGCCCTGCTGCACTTCATTTCTATTGTATTCTTTTGGCATCTCAAGTCCAGCGTTCTTCTCAAGCCATTCCCTCTGTTTGTTCCTGTCAGATTCCCACTCTAGGCTTTGTCTGTTCCCGAACATCGGAACCTTAAGATTGTTCAACAAATTATCTGTGCCCACGTATTCTACGAACGAGCCGTGTGGAACAATTACAGCATTTTTCTTGATCAATTCCTCTTGGAAGCCCTCGTCTAAAATATCCTTCCAGCTTTCAACTTTCAGGAATTCATCAGGGGCGGATGACTGAAATGCCTGATAGGATTTTTTCTGCGTATCACTGCTGCAAATTCCCAAAGTCCTGAAACCTTCCTGTTTGGCGCCAAAAAATATTTGCAGAGCAGAATGGGAGCAGATTGTGGCTATAGTAATCTTATTCTTGTCGAACTTCTCCAGGGTTTCATTGATTTTTTCTTTTGTAATCATGTAACCACATCATCAAGCCTCTTGTTTTTAATAGCATACTTTATTTCAAGCATAGATAAGTCCATCGGCGATTCAATTTTTGGCATATTGAATTGCGACAGCAAATTTCCATATTTCAGCGTAAGTCTTCTCATTTCCGGCGAAGTCGGACCGACTGCAGGCGCTCCGGGAACTCTTGGACTGACATCAAACACAAAAAATTCCAGTTTATTGTTATCATAAGCCAATGCTCCCTGCAAGGCAAACAATCCGAATATTCCGGGTACAAACTCTTTTTCACATACTTTCCTAAATTTCTCAGCCGCCTCATAAACTAAAGGTTTTTGAGATTCCCTCATTGTCAATCCTGAATGGCCAACCTCCTCATTCACTATCGGCACATCTACAGATATTTGCTCCTTTGCAGGCAAAGACAATATTCCATGCAAGTTGGTTTGCTTTCTTTCGTCAAAACCAACAAAATCAAAATCACCAATTTCTTTTGTTATCCAGCCGTGGAAATTTGCATTGAATTTCTGACCGAGGACAAATTCCTCTATTCTCGCCTTCTCTAAATCATTTTTGGTTATCATGTCTTTCCCTAGCAGTTCATTTGATCTCTTTTCAAACTCTTCGCTGGAGCTGCAGTAGAAAAACGCCCTTTCATTAGGCCTGTGTTTTTGCTGAACTTTAACTATTACCAGCCTATCAATTTCATCTTGCGAACTGAACTTTTTCGGGATTCTTATTCCAGCCTTCTCAAGCAGCCAATATTGATTTTTTGATTCTGTTCTCTCTTCCGTCCTTAAAAGGAATCTGTTGCCGTACAAAGGGACTTTGAATGAATTTTCTATGCCATCATAGCCCACATACACCGAAAACGAGCGATTTGGTATGAAGACCGTGTTTAATTCTCGCAATCTCTCCTGAACATTGTCTTTGAGCATGTCTGAAAATTTGTCCAGCGTGATAAAAGTATCGAATAGATGTCTGTTGTGTTTGGCATACAGATCATCCCTGCCTTTCTGGCATATGATAACTGTAGGAAAGCCAAATATCCTGGCGGCAATTCCAACTTCCTCGGCAGAATGAGAGCCCAAAACACCGATAGTTACATTAGAATAATTCGAAGCAATTTCCTGTAATTCTTTCCTTTCCAGCATATTTTATTATAACAGCGTAATTTATTAAGCTTTGTCTGTAGTTTAGGACTTGCCCAAAGTTCTTATCACATTTTCAACCAATCCAATTGAGTTACCAATATAGTTCTTAGGTTCTAAGTACCAATCCAATTCCTCTTCTGTAAAATATTGGGATATGCCTTTCTCAAACAGAACTTCCTTTAGACTTTTGCCAGTTTTGATTACCTCTGAAGAGCAGTTTCTTAGAAATTCATGGGCTTCCTGCCTCCCCATACCCCTTTTCACCAGACCGTTCATCACATGCTCAGTCATTATCAATCCTTTTGTCATTTCCAAATTCCTTTTGATATTGCCATAATTGAATTCCAACCCATTCATTATCTGCGACATCTGTCTAAGCATATAGTCGAGAAGAATGAACGTTTCTGGGTAAATTATTCTTTCTGGAGCCGAGTTGGTTAGGTCTCTTTCATGTTCCAAAGATACATTCTCCAAGGAAGTAAGTGCAAACGATTTTATAATTCTGGCCAATCCGCATATCCTTTCGCTTTTGTGCGGATTTCTTTTGTGGGGCATAGCCGATGAGCCTACCTGCTTGGCTTTTACAGGCTCCATGACCTCGGCTATCTCCGTCCGCTGTAGGTTTCTAATTTCTTTTGCAATCTTATCCAAAGTTGCAGCTATTAATGCTAAATCCATTAGTAATTCGGCATGTCTGTCCCTTTGAATAACTTGTGTTGTTATTAACACTTGTCCTAAATTCAACTCTTGCATCACTAGTTTGTTTATTTCTTCAGCTTTTTCACCATGGCTTGCGCTAGTTCCAACTGCTCCACTCATCTTTCCTACCAAAATTCTTTTCTTGACATCATCAAGCCTTTCCATATGCCTTTTCATTTCCGTTGCCCAGAGTGCAAATTTCATTCCGTAAGTTGTGGGCAATGCATGCTGTCCGTGGGTTCTTCCGATACAGATGGTTTCTTTGTGGATACTTGCTAAATTTAGCAAACCACCTTTTAATTCGTTCAAGTCATTTTCTATTATTTTCACCGAATCTCTTAATTGCAGTGCAAGCGCAGTATCCTCTATGTCATAAGAAGTGGCTCCCAGATGGACATAATTTTTAGCTTCCCCATCGCAGACCTCGGTTAATGCATTAACCATGGCCATCAAATCGTGCTGTATTTCCTCTTCAATTTCCTTGACTCTATCCAATTTTACGAAATTCAAATTTGCCTTTTTTACTATCTCATCTGCAGCAGATTGAGGTATAGTTCCGAGTTTTGCATGAACTTTTACCAATGTAGCCTCAACTTTCAACCAAGTTTCAAGTTTATTTTCTTCAGTCCATAGTTTCTTCATTTCTGGATAGAAGTAGCGGTATTCTATTGGATGGACTGACATGTTACCACAGGGTAAATATAGATTTGTAGATAAGGTTTAAAAGTTGTGTATTGGTTAATGATACAAAGAGGACGTTAGGCGGGAAAATAACCCAGATAAGCGTTGGAGAACTCCTCTTGGTTCAGTTTTGGTAGGTTTGTATCCTCCATGTCCATAGTGTACTTCATATCTATCTAGCCCATTTCCATGGACTATCATCTCATTTACAATAACTGTGGTTGGTAACTTTATACCTAACGCATTTCTAATCTCTGCGGGCAATTGAATGCGCCCCTGTCCGTCTAATCGTGCGAGATAATTAAATTGAAAATCTCCATCTGGTGGTGACTGCGATACTAAAATTGGCCAATATCCATCGCAATAAATATATGCTTGGCTTATTTTATCCACATTAGCAGTACCTCTAAATGCTATTCTACCGCGTTCGTCTATGACTCTGTGATAAGGTCCAAGCCTTACACTATGCTTTTGTTCAATATTAGTTACCATAAAGCGATGATTAGAAAATAAACTTAAATACTTCACTACATTGAGAAAGATTATGAATTTACTCGATTTTCTATTTGGTAGAAAATGGGCATTAAAGCGTGAAAAAGAGAGAAGAAGGAGTGCTGTAGCAGAAGCAGTACAGTTAAGACATGAAGTATACGATTTATCAGGACAGTTAAAAGGATTGGAAAAAGATAACCGAAGATTAAAATGGGATTTATCAAGTAAGCAAAATGCTTATGAAGAACAAGGGCAAATGATGGCTAATTTACAAAATGCTCTGGAAAGACAGGAAACTACTAGCGAAAGAAGACTTACTCAGGTCAGAAACGAATCTGACAATAAATTAAGAAGATTGCAGCAAATTGGAGCGAGAATAATTCAAACTAATTCAACTATGTATGAAATAAATTTACACGATGGCGATGAGTTAGTATTTGCACCATTTGAAAATCCTTTGTATGCTGCACTTCATATGAGAATGGCTTTATTAACTGAAAACGGAAATACCAAGAGAACTTGCATTAGCCCTAAATCGTCATCTTTCTCAAAGATTTGATTTAAAGAGTTTCCAACGACTTAAGGAATTAAAAGATAGAGCTTATTTCTTTACTTTACAAAGGGATTTGTATGGCTGAATTTTGGTTTAGTGTAGAATGAAATATAAAAAACTAAAATTTCTCCCCAGTTAGCTTCTCAAAAACATAAATGTAAGTTTCAGTAACTTTCCTGACAATATCGTCAGATAATAGAGGGGGTTTAGGTATACCTTTTCCTTCTTTTCTAGCTTTATCCAACTCGTTTTTATAGCCAGCAACAATCAACCAATCCCTAACCAACTGCTTGTCAAAAGCCTCCTGTGATTTACCAACTTCATATTTATTCTTATCCCACATTCTAAACTCGTCAGGTCCGATAGAATCAGCTAAAAGTATATTGCCCTCTCCATCTTTGCCAAATTCAAACTTGATATCGGCGACGATAAATCCAGCCTTATCAGCAATTTGTGAAATTTTCTTGTATAGCTCGATACTTTTGTTCTTCAACCATTCGTATTCTTCTTCTGTCAACCACTTCTTATCATTTGTAATTTCATCTTTTGTTATTGGTCTATCCTTTTCCTCAAATTTTGTAGTAGGATCGAACATAGGCTCTGGCAATTTGCTGGCTAAAATCGGCTCACCATCAAGTTTTACTTCACTGTTTTTTACTCTTTCATATAAACTTCCGTACAAATAACCTCTAACAACACATTCTATAGGTATCAAATCAAGTTTTTTCACAATCATTTTGTTCGGTCTGATGACTTCCAGCATATGGTTTGGCACATCAAGTGTTTTGAAGAAAAATTCACCAAGCCTACATAAGACTTCGCCTTTCTTAGGTATTTCCGAAGGCAGTATAACATCAAATGCAGAAACACGGTTGGAAAAATCAAAAAGTAATTTACTATTGCCGTAATCATATACGTCTTTAACTTTGCCTTTTCTTATTAATTGCATATAACCCTGCAATAATTTAGTATTTAGTTATAAATCTTGTTTCTTAAGTCCATAACATACTGTCAACTTTAATGCCTGCAATAATATCCTTGTAAGGAAAGTTATTGTAGAATGATTTGGTTGTTTCTTTCATGGTTCTAAAGAACCTCTCTATAGAATTTCTTATATCAAATGTCTTTGGGTTCAGGAAGTGCTAATCTTTTTGCCGCGCTGCTTTTTTCTGTATCTGTAAAATCTACATAATTAAGTGATATTGAAACGGTTGGTCAAGAAAGGGGTAGAGAAATACATGAAAAATTAGAGAGAGAGGAGGTTATGATTTTGCTCGATCACCATTGCCACCTTCTCCTAGCTGGGGACCAGAGAATATACGTCTTTAACTTTACCCCTTCTTATCAGCTGCATAATAATCTTACAAATAAGAAAGATTTATAGCTATTAAGTAATTAAAAAATGCGGAAGATGAAGTATGAGAAAGGTAGAACAGAGAGAAATTGTTGTCGGTATCGATGAGTTTAGAAAGGCAACCTGCCCTGATGTTTTAAAGTCAGGTGGCTTAGGTCCATGTATAGCCATTGGAGTTTACAACCCCAGTGATAGAAGTGGATACATGTTGCACGAAGCTGATCCTCAAACAACCAATTACCTTATGGAATTTCTTAGAACAATAGAAGCAGATTACGGTGGTATGGATGGATTGAGAGTTCGAGTTGGTGGAAATTCATTATCAAACGCAGATACTATTGATAGAAGTTTGAGAGAATATCAGAAATGTAATAGAATTTACGTAAAAAATACATTGCTAAATTATTTCGAAAGGAGACGGATAATATTCAGACGGGCACCTGATGATAACAACTGTGAATTGGTTCTTGATTTGCAAAAAGGTAGTTTCGATTATGATTCTGTACTAGATTATAAAATGAGCCTTAGATAAGTGTTATTATTCCGTTAAATAGATAGTATTTTCCCTATCAGGTCCTATCGACACTAAAGTTATTGGTGTTTCCAATTCTTTGGATATGAAACTCAAATAGTCTCTAGCTTCCGTCGGCAAAGTTTTACCTTCTATATTTTTCCATCCCTTGAAAGTTTTGTAAATAGGCTTTGCAATTTCCAATTTCTTTGTATCAGCAGGCAATTCAAAAACTTCCTTGCCGCCAATTTCATAAGCAATGCAAACTTTGATTTCATCTAGTCCATTCAACACATCAAGCTTTGTTATCATAATCTCGTCCACTCCGTTGAGCATTTTCGCATACTTCAGCATCACAAGATCCAGCCAGCCGCATCTTCTAGGCCTCCCTGTGGTAGTGCCAAACTCCTTCCCATTTTCCCTGATCTTTTCTCCAAGTTCGTCTGTTAATTCTGTTGGAAATGGGCCACCACCAACCCTTGTTGTGTATGCCTTAATCACGCCAATGATTTTGCTGATTTTATTCGGACTTATGCCAACCCCGACACATGCGCCTCCGGCAACAGTATTTGAAGATGTGACGAATGGGTAAGTGCCGTGATCCACATCAAGCAAAGTTCCTTGTGCGCCTTCTAAGAGAATGTTTTTCCCTTGAATAATCGCATCGTTTATTTTATAAGAAACATCTGCAAGATATTTTTTAATTTCCGGATAATTGCCAATCACATCCAGCATTCTAAGACCTTTGCGGGAAACTTTATCTGTGTAAGCAGGACCTATTCCCTTTTTCGTCGTGCCTATTTTCGAATCTTTGCCATCCAGTTCCTTATGAGCATTTGTAACCACATGGGCGCGTTCGCTGATAACTATTTTACTAACATCCAGACCAACTTGCTTTAGAAAATTAATTTCCTGTATAAGGGCTTCAGGATCGATAACCATACCATTTCCAAGCATAACCTCTTTACCAGAAATTATTCCAGACGGGATTTGATGGAGCTTGAAAGTTTTCCCACCAACAATGACAGTATGGCCTGCATTCGCGCCGCCCTGAAATCGTGCAACTATGTCAGCATCCTTTGCCAAGAAATCTATAATCTTGCCCTTGCCTTCATCTCCAAACTGCATTCCAACTACTACAATACAAGACACATTATCACTCAAGAATTAGTTTAATATGTATATAGAATTTATTTATCCTTTAATCTACTACATAAAATGAAGATTCGGATGATAGTTGGAACCACAAAAGAGATTAAAACTGGGGAAAACAGGGTTGGACTGACTCCACATGGAATTAATCAGTTAGTTCTTAACGGACATAAAGTCTTGGTTGAGAGAAGCGCTGGAGTGAATAGCAATTTCTTGGATGAGGAATACCAAAAATCAGGCGCAACGATGGTAAGTTCGGCCAAAGAGATTTGGGACAAGTGCGACATGATCGTTAAGGTTAAAGAGCCTTTAGAAGCGGAATTTGCATTTTTACGTGAAGGGTTGATACTTTTCACATATTTGCATTTGGCTGCAGAAGAGAGATTGACCAAAGAATTGTTGGATAGGAAAGTTACCTCCATAGCCTACGAGACTGTTGAATTAGATGACAATTTCTTGCCATTGTTAACACCTATGAGCGAGGTTGCTGGCAAGATGGCTGTACAAGTCGGAGCGCATTATTTGGAAAAAACAAATGGCGGTTCTGGGAAATTGCTTGGCGGTGTGCCAGGTGTTGCACCAGCAAAAATAACTGTGATAGGCACCGGCGTAGTTGGCATGAGTGCTGCAAAGGTCGCGAGCGGGATGGGTGCTGCCGTCACGATTATAGGCAGGAGCTTGAATCAGCTTAGGTATATCGACGATGTTTCTCAAGGTAGAATAAAAACACTCATGTCAAACCCAACGAACATAGAAAAATCTGTTGTAGAATCCGATTTGGTGATAGGTGGAGTTGCGATAACAGGATATAAGGCGCCAAAATTGGTTACGCGCGAGATGGTGATGAAAATGAAGAAAGGTTCTGTTGTAATCGATGTGTCTATTGATCAGGGGGGTTGTATAGAAACTGCACGGGCAACGTCTCACCAAAATCCAACATACGTCGAAGAAGGTGTGATTCATTATTGCGTTCCAAACATGCCTGGAGCAGTTCCCAACACCTCAACATTTGCATTAACAAACGCTACTTTCCCATACGTCTTGAAGATTGTCAACATGGGATTTGAAAAAGCGGTTAAGTCCGATAAAGCATTGATGAAAGGCGTGAATACTTACCAGGGGAAATTGACCAACAAAGGCGTGGCTGAAGCTTTTGGAATGGAATATGAGAATATGGAAAATTTACTTTAAGTCATGGTACTTTAGTTTTAAAATTCTAATTGCAAGCAAAGCCGCATTCTTCCCGTTATCTATGCCAACTGTTGCTACAGGCACACCTGGAGGAACCTGCATAGTTGATAGTAATGCATCCAACCCATCCAATTTTACATTGACTGGAACTCCAATTACAGGCTTGTCTGTCAAAGACGCGACAAATCCCGGCAACGCAGCAGACAATCCAGCTACAGCAATAAACACGTCAGCATCAGAATTTTTTATCAATTCACTTGTCTTTTCAGGCTCCCGATGGGCGGATGATACATGAAATTCATGTGGAATGTTATTTTCTTTTAGCACATCCATGGCCTTTTGTGCTATATGTTCATCAGATTTGCTGCCGCATACAATTAAGACTTTCATAAAAATAATATAAAAGACAAGTTTAAAAACTTGCAGTGCCTTATCTTAGATTAAATGGTGCATATAAACATCGGGGATGAGCAGGAGCCAGAACCCACCATGACGAGCGAAGAAGTCGGCGGTACTGGCAGAGGGGCAATTTCCATAATTATTGCATTAATTCCTTTGACAATTTTCGGCTATCTTGGCTTGACTACAGGCCAATATTTGTGGTTTGCCCCAGCATTTTTCTTTGCATACGCAGGGTTCTCGGCAGTCAGGATAAACAACCAGTGGGAACAATCAATTGTCTTGAGATTAGGAAAATATTCTAGAACAACTGGTCCCGGAATATTCTTTCTCATACCATTTATCGAGGAGGCGATATCACGGGATCTTAGAATCAGGACGACAGATATACCAAGGCAGGAGTGCATAACCAGAGATAACATTTCTGTTGATGTGGATGCCGTAGTTTTCATGCAGGTTGTAGATGCGAAGAAGAGCATAGTTAACATACAGGACTTTTTATTTTCCGTTAAGCAGTATTCCCAAACGACATTGAGGAATGTCATAGGGCAAAGGAATTTAGACGAACTTTTGGAGAAGAGAGAAGACATAGCTAAATCAATCAAGAAAATAGTTGATGAGGAGGCAGACAAATGGGGTGTGGATATTCTAAGAATAGAGTTGCAGAATATAGAGTTGCCTGAGGACATGAAAAGGATAATGGCAAGACAGGCCGAAGCTGAAAGAGAGAAAAGAGGAGTTATAATTGCATCAGAAGGTGAAGTTGAGGCCTCGAAAAATTTATTAATAGCCGCTGATACTCTCATGAAAAGCAAAGGGCAGGTTGCCGTTAGGCTGAGAGAGCTTGCCACAATTTCAGATGTGAGCCAAGATCAAAGCAATACAATAGTTTTCTACCCGACAAATTTAGGTTTAGATACAGTAGTTAGCGGAACGGCCTTGTCTAGATCTGTGAACAATGATAAAAAGAAACAATAGTTGCTGTTTTAATATAAATTAATAAAAATTGCATTTCATATAAGATTATGAAATATTGCCTATGGCTGGAAATAAAAATATGAGTTGCCATCATTGAAAATTATAAAACTAGATTTCAAAATGGGAATTTATATATCCGAGTGGGCAAAATTGAAGTGTAACGATAGAAAATATTTTTATTAAAGTCTTTCATATATTCTGCTTCTATGATCAAAGACCTGAATCTTTATGATTTTATTTTGGAAATCAATAGATACAATCGCCCATTCTCAGCTTGTAAAAGCCTTTTCTCTCAAAATGCTCGAGAAAATGGAAGGGATTCTCTTTAACTTTGTCAATACGCTTTATGACTCTTTCGCGAATTCCTACATGAAGAGCATTAAGATTCTTAAGAGCTTTGTCATACCATTCTACTTGCCAGTTCATTTCATCAGTTTCTTTACCTTTTCATGAGAAATGTATTTTTCTTTAGGTGCATTTCTGGCTTCTTCCAATTCTTTCAACACTTCTTCTCTAACTTCACCTTCATTCTCTAGAATAAAGAGTATCTTCTGCACATTGCCTTTTATTTCATCTAGTTCTGCATGCAATGTTTCAAGCTTTACCATATTTGGTTATTGTCACCATGCATTTATAAAGATTATATCTGATTTTGAAGCTGATAGCTGTAATACTTCGTGATTAATTAATGACTGAAAGTCCAGAATTAAACAAGTTATTTAGTTAATGTATATTTTTATCCTTATCAATGCAATCAATTAGATTATGAAATATTCGGCGAAGATAGAAGTAAGGTTCAGGAAAGGTTTGTTTGATCCTGAGGGGGAGGCTACTAAAAAATCCTTGCAAAGTTTGAGATTTCCTGTAGAGGGCGTGAAGTTAAGCAAAGTCTACAATTTGATTTTCGATGCCAATTCAAAAGATGATGCGCATGCAAAGGCTGAAGAGATGTGCAAAAAACTTTTGGCAAATCCAAACAAAGATGATTACGCGATAACTATAGAGGAAATAAAATGAGTAAAGGATTTTTCTTTCCTGTGGGCGATGTAATTAGAACCAAAAAATTTCCTATACTTACAATTTCTCTAATAGCAGTAAATGTGATTATATTCTTATGGAGTCTGGATTTTGCAACTTTAGGACCTAGAGATGACGTTGTTTTCAATTATGGTTTTATTCCAGCTCAACTTTCTTTAGTAACAATTTTCACTTCAATGTTCCTGCACGGAGGATTTGATCACATATTCGGCAATATGTGGTACCTTTGGATATTCGGGGATAATGTGGAGGACAAGTATGGAAAATTCGGATTCATTGTCTTATATTTTCTTTCAGGAATCGCCGCAACTTTCACACACTTCATAACCAATATAGGTTCTAGTATACCTGCGATAGGCGCATCAGGTGCTATATCAGGAATACTCGGCGCTTATTTGGCTTTGTTTCCAAAAGGCGGGGTTACTGTAAGTTTCGGGTATATGTTAACCCAAATGCCTGCATTCGTTGTAATTGGCGGCTGGTTCTTGTTGCAAATATTTTTCGGTGCTGCCAGTTTGCTCGGTGGCGTGGGAAGTGGAATAGCATTTTGGGCGCATGTTGGCGGATTTGTTTTTGGTTATGGTATTACTAAGATTTTAAAAATTAAATGAGAAGTTCCTTTAAATAATTTCAAGTACTCTACACAATGTGAGTATTCATGAGCAATGTAGGACCAAACAGAATTTATACACCTAAGATGATTGGCGGAATAGTGCAATCTACAAATTTGGGTAGGCGACTTCAATATGATATGCCTCAAATAGCTGACGCTTATAGAGACGGTCAAACTCAAGCCGAAATATCTGAAGGTTACAATATTGGAGAATTATATGACGTTAGCGAAAGTGTTGCAAAGCTAGCAGTACATGCAGCTATTGCGGGACATGATGGTAGGTTTAGAGTGGGTGCATATGCAGGTCTGATTGGGAAAGAAGAATTACAGGAGTTGTATGCAAAGCGTCGTTCTGAACACGGTAGCAGAATAGGAACACTTACAAAACAGAGGAAATCGGGTATTTTTGGGATGACAGAAGAACAAAAAAGAGTTGTAGGAAAAAGCAGCGCTATATCGCTAATAGAAAAATTAGGCTATAAACTTTGGACTGAAGACGAAACTACGGTAGCACATGACCTAGCTAGATTGCCAGCATATAAAGCACGAAGAGGTAGAGGGGTGAAAGTTACAGAAATTGCCACTGTGTTGAACAGGATTTTCCATGAAGGAAGAACTGTAAGAAACCCAGGAACTGTAAGCCAGCAATTACGTAGAACTAAATCGCAGTATGAATAAATTAAACGTATTTAAATTTCCAAACGCATCCTTTTGGATATGAATACTCTATTTTAAATTTTCTTTCCATTTTTTATAGTTTAAAGGCCTAACAATATTTATTCTAGGAATTTTTTTGAAATCTTTATAATTTTCAGTGATTATAGTATGGATATTTTCTCTTTTCATAGCTGCGACATGTACAGCATCATATCCATTTATCTTTGTACTTTTCATAATTTTACTAGATTCTAAAAGAAGATTCGAACCTATTTCTATAAGAGTTAATTTAAATGCAAAAAACGTTGATAGTGCTTTAAATGCCATATCAATCTCAATTTCCGACAGAGAGCCTAGTATCTCTATAGGTACAAGAAACGAGCAATACGCATTCAATTCACTTCCAATGTCATCCAAAATTTCTTTACAAGCTTTGCCATAAATTTCATGTCTTAATACAACATAATCAAAAATATTCGTGTCGATGTAAGCCTTTTGCATCATCTCATCTTTCTTCTAGAGCCCTTGACCAGTCCGACAACATCAACTTTCGTAGACCTCTTGGAAATCCCCCAAAGATAGTCGGAAGGTTTTTCAATAGATTTTTTGGCTTCGATGACTATGTTCCTACCTTTCCTCTCCACAGGAAGCTTTTCACCTATAGTTATTTGAAGTACCTTACGTATATCCTCGGGTATTGTAATCTGGTATTTTCTAGTTACCTTTACCTCTCTCATGAATAGTAGTACGTAGTACTTATATTTAAGTCTTACTTTAAACTAGTCAATTGCATAGCGACCACCAAAATAGATTAAAGTTATTTAAATTTCCAAATGCATCCTTTGGCTCTGATAAATTGCAGTTAAATTTGATTTGGTTCTATTCTTTTTATTTCATTTACCTTATCAAAATCTTTGTCAAAAGAAACTAACCTCTTAATTTTATTGGCCATCATGCAAGATACAACCAATGCGTCATCAAAATCTAATTTATATTTTTTAATGAAGTTAAATGTATTTGATAAAATTTGTGTATTTGGAACAAATATCGTAATATTTGTTGTTTGCTCGAGAAAATTTAGAAAATTTTTAGCTACAGTAAGTGTAGATTTTTGTGTAAGTTCTATAAGTATCGAATATACTATAAAGTCAGAAATTATACCGCCTTCTGTCCCTTCGACTATTTTTGTTAGAAATTGCTCACATTCGTCTTTTCGTTCATCTTCAAGTTCAAGTTCTAGAAAAATGTTAGAATCTATGAAATATGTCATTTGTCCTCAGCAATTTTTGTCCATAATTTTTTTGCCTCGTGTTGCAACTCAACAGACGTTTTTTTACCTCTTAAATGAGCTAGACCACCAACTATCAAATTAACTCCACTTTTACCTTTTTTCTTCATCGTCTCAGTTATTTTTTCTTCGTAAGTCCATTTTTTAATGGCTGTTTCAGCAGCCTTCTTAATAGCCCCTTTGGAAAAACCGTATCTGCGCATGGCTAATTCTCTAAATTTTCTTTCCAATTCTCTGTCTAGGTCTACTCTTAGTGACATATGTACATATTACCATTTGATACTATTTAAATCTTTCATTAATTTAAGTCAATATTTCGTGTTATTACAAAATTTTCAATTATATAAATTTCTAAAAACATTGTTTGGATATGAATGCACTATTTATTAAAAAACAACTTCCATTTCTACTATGCGAAATCAACATTATGGATGCTGACGATCAAGCGTTAATTCAATTAAGCCAAGAAAATCAACTAGCATTCAGTCTTGAAGAAATGAAATTCATCCAGCAACACTACAAAAAACTAAATCGAAACCCCACCGATGTTGAAATTGAATGCATAGCGCAGACATGGAGCGAGCATTGCTCCCACAAAACCTTCAAAGGAGAAATCATTGCTGAGGATGGAACAATAAAAAATCTATTCAAGACTTACATAGCCAAAGTGACCGAAGAATTGAAATCACCGTGGTTGTTCTTGACATTCAAGGACAATGCAGGCATAGTTGATTTTGCCGACGGGCAGGCTGTAGCAATAAAAGTCGAGACGCACAACCATCCATCAGCAATCGAGCCATTCGGCGGGGCAGCCACAGGCGTCGGCGGTGTTATCAGGGATATACTGGGTGTTTGGGCAGAGCCAATTGCTAATACAGATGTCCTTTGCTTCGGTCCGCTGGATTATGATTACAAAAAACTGCCTGCAGAGATGAAGCACCCGAAGTTTATTTTCAATGGCGTGACCGCAGGTGTTGGCACTTATGGAAACAAAATGGGAATACCGACTGTTAATGGCGCCATTTATTTTGACGAAGGATACGTGGGCAATCCTTTGGTTTATTGTGGATGTGTCGGCTTGCTCCCGAAAGACAAGTTTGTAAAGGATATTAAAGTTGGCGATGTTCTGGTGATTGCTGGAAACAAAACCGGACGAGACGGAATTCACGGCGTTACTTTTGCGTCTGTTGAACTGGCAAAGAAATCCGAAGTTTTCAGGCCGGCAGTCCAGATTGCAGACCCTATACAGCAGGAAAAACTGAAAAGGGCAATTTTGGAGATCAGAGACAGGAAACTGGCGTCGGCAATAACCGATGTTGGCGGGGGAGGCATATCATGCGGTTCCTGTGAATTGGCCTATTCAGCCGGTGTCGGAGTGAGTGTTTTTCTGGATTCCGTTCCGCTCAGGGAGAAGTTGGATCCTTGGGAAATTTTTGTCTCTGAATCGCAGGAAAGAATGCTTTTGGTCGTTCCTGATGAGAATTTGCAAAAAGTTTTAGGCATATTCGCAGATGAGGATGTCGAGGCGACTCCGATTGGAAAATTCATTGAAGACAAGACGGCCAATATACATTACAAAGGAACTTCGGTCGGGGAGATGAATTTGGAATTTCTTTTCAACCCAATTATTGCATCAAAAAAAGCTGTATGGAAAAAGCCCGAACATCCCGAACCAAAATTTGACATGCCAAAAGACCTGACAGAAATTGTTTTGAAACTATTGGCTCAACCAAACATCGCCAGCAAGGAATCTGTTATAAGAACTTACGATCATGAAGTAAAGGGCAACACTGTATTGAAACCATTGCATGGAGAATTTTCAGGCCCAAATGATGCCGCAGTGTTAAAACCATTAGCTAACAGTTGGCAGGGAATAGTCATATCATCTGGAATGAATCCTAACTACGGCAAGATCGATCCTTACTGGATGGCAGCGTCTGCTATAGACGAAGCTATAAGAAATAACGTAGCTGTAGGCGGTAGGAGAATTGCATTATTGGATAATTTCTGTTGGGGTAATCCTGAGAAGTCAGATAGGTTAGGTGGGTTGGTTAGAGCAGCTAAAGCTTGTTACGACATAGCAAAAGTCTGCCAAACACCTTTCATTTCTGGTAAAGACAGTTTATACAATGAATCGCCTTTAGGAGCTGTCACACCATCTTTATTGATAACAGCATTAGGCATAATTCCTGATGTTAGAAAGGCTGTATCAGTAGATTTGAAGAAACCTGGGAATTTGCTATACATAGTTGGTAAGACTTATCCTGAGTTAGGCGGTAGTGAGTACTATAAGTTAAACGGGCATCTGGGAAATTCTGTTCCGAAAGTTAACGCTGAGGAAGCGAAGAAAACATTTGATGCAGTTACCGCTGCGATAGATGCTGGTTATGTGAAAGCTTGTCATGATATGTCTGAAGGAGGGTTGGCTGCAGCATTGGCTGAAATGGCTTTTAGCAGTAGGTATGGTGTAGAGGTGGATTTGAGTAAAGTTCCAATTGAAAATATTGGTAGGGATGATTTTGTATTATTTTCAGAATCCAATAGCAGGTTTTTAGTTGAGGTAAACGAATTTGATAGAGAAAGGTTTGAAGATTTGACAAAAGAGATATCACATGCAAAAATTGGAAAAGTACTTGAAAATAATAATTTCGAGGTATATGGATTAAATGGCAATAAAATAATTGCCACAGATGCAAATTCTTTAAGAAATTCTTGGAAGAAAACTTTAAGTTAAATCACATTTATATTTGGCGTTAAATTCATAATTTTAATTAATGAAACTTTCATATTTCTTTTTTATTGCAGTCACAGGATCTTTGTTATTCCTATTATCTAATTTAATAGTTACGGCACAACAAGATGCATGTACGGCATCCGTATGCCAAGGCACTGATTTCCTTTGGGAATGTAAAGACATCAATAACGATGGCTTCAAGGATTGGAATTTTATCAAATGCCCTTCAGGAACTACATGCAGCAATGGACAGTGTGTAAGCACTACTTCGATACCATCTGCATCATACGAAGGCAGTTGCCAAAATAAATGCGGTGGAGAAGGCGTATCCTCTACTTCTCAGCCATGCTGGTGCGATAATTTATGTGAAGGTTATGGTGATTGCTGCACAGGCTCTCAAGGTTATCAAAGTGTTTGCAAAGGTGCTGCACCTTCTCCCACACCACAACCAACACCTCAATCTTCTGGTGGTTGCGCAAATATTGATCCAGATGACGGTAAAAACTATTGCAATAAAGATAATAAACCAGTACTAGGCTCATCACCGCCGTGCTACTGTGATACAATTTGTACTGGTAACAAAGATTGCTGTTCTGATTATCAGCAGCTTTGCGGAGGGCAACCATCATCTGCGCCGACCCCGATTACTACATCATCAGGAATTCCACAATCTGCTGGACTTATCTGTACTAAAGATAAGTGTGGCAAATCATTTGGTATCGGTGATGGTAAAGAATGCTGGTGCGATAATTTATGTGAAGGTTATGGTGATTGCTGTAATTTCTTTCTACAGCCGCCTCAAGATTTTGATTATCAGAGTGTTTGTGCCCCTACACTTATTGGGAAAAGTCAATCACAGGGAAGTGAATCACCAATAGAATCTCAGCCAATAACTTGTGACGAATACATAGGAGTTAGATGTGGGGAATATGATCAAGGTACAATAGAACAGCAACAGGGGCTTGGTTGTGGCGGAGCATACCAAGGTGTATACAAATGTTCTGATGGAAGTTATAAACCCATAAAGTCTGCATCCTCTGACTGGGCATGTAGAACTTGTTCTTGGTGCGCTATTGGGCAAGGGGATTGCCAACCTTTTGCAGAGATGAGCTTTTATAGCCCAGCCTTGAAGAAGGAGAGAAAATACCTCATATACCTCCCACCTAGTTATTATTCTAGTTCAAAAAACTATCCAGTTTTATATCTCATGCATGGAGCAGCAGAAGACCATAATGCCTGGCTTAAAAAAGCGGACATAGATAAAACTTTGGATAAGCTTACAAAAGAAGGTCTTGAAGAAATAATATTCGTAATGCCCGACATAGATGACAGTGGATTGGAAAATGGTTGTAGCGGGTTCAATCCTTTCATTGCAGTAAGTAAACATCCAGAAGTCCGTTCATGCGGCAATTATGAAGACTACATAGTGAAGGATTTAATTCCATATATAGATTCCACATACAGAACAATAGCAGACAAATCAGCACGGGGCATTTTGGGTTTTTCTATTGGTGGGCATGGCGCCTTTTGGATAGGATTTAGGCATCCTGAGTTGTTTGGGTTTTTGGCAGGTTATAGTGGTTTTTATCAAAGATATGTTTTATATGATCCAATATCCTTTACAACAAAGGGCGATTTTGTAATTTTTAATAAAGTTAAAATACCACCTAAAGAGCAGATAAATCATATGACACTTTACCTAGATGTAGGCATAAATGATATTTGGTCTGAAACGGAAACAAAAGAATTCCATAAACGACTAGAAGAAGCAGGAATAGAACACATTTATTTTTTAACTCCTGCTGGATTTAATCCAGTTTACATACATGGTTGGGGATATTTGCGCGATAATCTGCATAAGGGTATATTGGCATTCAACGAATACATTGTTGCAGTACCGAAAGTTGATTTGCCGCCATTTCTTGTTTGATTTCGTACTTCTAGGGACCTTCCCCATCATTAGTTACTACTATTATATAGTGAAATATAGAAATCTTTAATCTAGGAAAATTATTTCTTCACTTGCACTTCTACTGCTTCTTTTTAGCATCTATGGCGATCTTATTTTCTACAACTGCCTTTTCCATCGCCTGTTTCCCGAGCGCAAATTCTAAAGCCATTAGTTTCTTAACTACATCATTACTTTCATCCAAGGAAAACAATTGTGCTTTTCCATATTTCCTTGTGGATTTCACTACCGAAAATTCCTTCAATGCGCCCCAAATTTTATAGAAAGTGGTTTTCGACATACCCGTCGCCTCTATAATTTCCTTTTTGGAATAGTCACTACGGTTATCTAGAAAAAAATCTATTATGCGCAATGTTGGACTATCTCCTAAAGCTTCGATCAACAGAGTCTTATCTTCCATAGAATAGTGTAGCATTTAAAGGTATATAAATGTTACCTTCCAAAGGTATTATAAGTGGACTAATGTTTACAGACGAACAAATTGTATCCAGAATTCTTTTGAAATTATTTAGACATGGTAAATGGGGAGGAGCTCATACTTCATTTGAAAATTTGAAGAAAGGTTGGAGCAATAGAGATTTGGGAAAAGAAGGGCTTCGTAGAATCGATAAATTAGTTAAAGAACTTGTTAAAGAAGGCCTCATTCTAACTAAGCCTACGCATTACGGTGTTCAGGTGGGTTTGAATCCTAGATATTCCCAAGAAATTTTACAAAAGATTAAGCAATTCTTTCCAGAAGCTTAATTGATGATACCGATATTCTTTAGTTACTACTATTATATAGTGAAATATAGAAATCTTTAAATAGTAGTAATTCTTACTACTTAGTGGTAAAATGAAGCAAAAAGTAAGCATATCGCTCGACGAGAAAACTTTACAAGATATGGATTCGATACTGGGAAGCTCTGCTTTCAGGAACAGGTCCCATTTTGTAGAATACGCTATCAAGAAACTCTTGGGTGATGATATATGAAAGGAGCGGTGGATGTCAGCAGCGGACTAAACATCGGCGACTTGAAAATTTTGGCACGTGAACTATATACTCCAGATAGTTTTGCAGCATATGGCGAAGGTTCACGATTCAACGGTTATCACAACCCAGATTCCGATGTCGATATGGTTATCGTAACTCGGGGAACTTTGGGTTTAAAGTATGTTAGAACCGATGATTTCCCAACGCAAGTTAACATAACCTATATGCCAAGGGAAGCTCTCCAGAGTTTTTCAACTAGACGACGCACAGGATTACCATTTAAAGTACAACCTCTGGATGAAGACGAATACGTCGCTGCATTAGCCTTCGGCACGAAGGAAGAACTTACTAGAATAACACTTTCAACTTATCATACGCGCGCCAGTGATGCAGCAGTCCCGTTATTGCTTCCTATAGCATCGCACATGGTGGAAAAGCCCGTGTTTGATTATTACATGACTCCAACGTGGATTAGGGCAATGAGATCAGGACCCACTGCCGATATACTCAGGGAAGAATATAGACCTGTTTTTGACAGTTTGGTGGAACAGGGAGTCTTAACTAAAGAGTCTTCTGATAACTATGTTATAAATCCCAATAGATTTTCAGATTCCACTGCCTTGCGCGACAGCTTATTTGGATATTTGAGAGATACTTTTAAGCTTCTTGAATCTAGACTCCTCAAAAGAGATAAGCTACTTCTAAACCCAGGTGTATTAAAACTCGTCATATCTTTAGGAAGAGATTTGATTGCAGGTTCTTTGCCGGAGAATAGGAAAACGCTTAAACAGCTTGCCAATGATTTCATTAGAATTCCAGAGTATTTCTCTTGAGATGTGGAAACAGTATAAGACTAGAATAATTAGCTTTTAAAATGTAGTCGACAACTAAATAACATGAATACAGACGATATACGTGTTTGCATTCTTAGAGTTGCTGGAACCAATAGAGATGGCGATGTGAAGAACGTTCTGGATCATCTAGGCGTTAAAGCTGATGTATGCCACTTGAACAGGATTGCTAGAGAACAAAACCTTTTGGATTATCATTTAGTTGTTCTACCTGGCGGTTTTTCCTATGGCGATTACATTCGCTCAGGTGCAATTTTCGGAAAGGAATTGAAGACAAAAATTGGAGATGAGATGGAGAGGTTTGTAAGAAGCGGTAGAGCGCTATTGGGCATGTGCAACGGTTTCCAGATTCTAGTTGAAGCGGGATTTCTGCCGGCAATAGACGGCATGTCGGAATATCCGGAGGCAGTCCTAGCAAACAACGCATCGGCAAGATTCGAATGCAGATGGATAACAATGAAAAATCAAAGCTCCAACTGCAAGTTAACAGAATCGGTGCCTATAGGTAAGCTCATCAGGGCGCCAACTGCGCATGGCGAGGGACGTTTTATTGCGCCAAAAGATGTCCTGGAAAAATTGGATGAAAACAAGCAAATTGTCTTGAGATATGCTAAACAGGATGGTGAACTAGCCAATGGGGAGTATCCGTTTAATCCGAATGGTTCTGTTGATGACATAGCTGGTATATGCAATCCAGAGGGAAATGTTTTGGCATTCATGCCCCATCCAGAAGATTCTTTTTTCAAGTTTCAGTATCCCGATTGGACATCTAACAGCAATGAAGAATACGGTGACGGGAAGTATATTTTTGATTCGATTGTAGATTATGTAAGGAAAAAGATTTGATTAACAAAATAAATGCAGTGGTTTTTAAATTTTTGTATATTTTTTTTGGGAAAAGTTTTTATATCCTGAATAGAAATGTCTTTTGGTTGGAAAGGAAGGGATAAGGGCAAAACGGAAGTTCATTCAAAAAACTTTCAAAATAAAGCCCTTAAGGTATAACATTCCCCAACAACCCCTTTCTTTTCTTCCTTCAATTTATAAAACTTATAAATAACAATACATATTTCTTAATTATGGCCCAAATAAAGCTGGAGGACATCTACAAGGAATTGAGGAGAATAGAGAACAGAATGGCAACTAAACGGGAGATGGAGTCTTTAACAGATACCTTGGAGATTTTGTCTAATCCAAAATTGCTGAAAGAGGTTATGGCTGGCAAGGAAGCAATTAAAAAAGGTAAAGTCAGATCCTTAGATGATGTCAAAAAAGAGCTTAATATCTAAAATTCGTCTTTGTGCCATATAGATTCAATAGTTACTTTCTTACTGTTCTTATCTATGGAATACAAAATTCTAAAACTTTTCTCAAAATACAGTTCCCACGTACCAGATAAGCCGTATCGTAGAGGTTTGCCATGATATGGATTTATTTTCAACTTTTCTACTTTCTTGAAGAACCTTCTTTGAAGTTCTTTGTCAAATTTCTTTAGTCTCCTCTCTGCAACCTCTGATATATCTAGAGAGAACATCATAATCCACTTTGTTTTCAGTCAATTTATAAATTCTACTGTCAAAAGTAGAGATATGGAAAAAGAAATTACCTATTCTGATGCAGGTGTTGATAGAGATTCTAGAGCAGAATCAAAAGCCAATCTTAGTGATTTCGAAAAAGCTTATGAATATCCCATGACAAAACTACCTTACAATACTATATATTCTGTTGGCAACGGAAAATATCAAGATCATGTAATTGAAGGAGTTGGTACGAAAGTTCTGATAGCTCAATTGGCAAACAAGTTTGATACTATAGGAATTGATGCTGTAGCTATGACTGTAAATGATATTATTCGTTCTGGTGCTAAACCAGTTTCACTCGCAGATAATATTGATATACATAAATCTGAACCAAAAATTATTTCAGAATTAGTTAAAGGTATTAAGAAAGGGGCAAATCAGGCACGAGTTCCAATTGTAGGAGGAGAAATTGCTGACGTAAAGGAATTAATTAATGGTGTATCTGAAAATCCTTTTCATATAATTTGCAGCTGTGTGGGTGAACTTACTGAGAATGAAATAATTTGGGGGAATAATCTTGAAATCGATGACGTAATAATAGGATTAAGAAGTTCCGGATTGCATAGTAATGGTATATCATTAGTTAGAAGAATTTTGTTTAAAAAATGGGGCGGTAAATATAATCCATTTTATATACCTAATGGTTTTGATACGGAACTTGTCCACGAAGTTTTAAAGCCAACTAAAGTATATTTTGAATCATTTTCAAAAGTTGCTAAAAAATTTAAAATTAAAGCTGCCGTTCATATTACAGGAGATGCTTATTTGAAGTTTGGAAAATTGATGAAATTTAACGATAGTAAAATAGGATTTGAGTTCAACAACTTCAAACCTCAACCGATCTTTCAATTAGTACAAGATACAGCTAAAGATTTAGGTGTAACATTAACTGATAAAGAATTCTTAAAAACTTTCAATTTGGGATGGGGTTTTTCTTTTATTGTTTCTAAAAATTCTAAAGATGATTTATTAGATTTTCTTGAAAGAAATAGAGTTGAAGCCGATGTTATAGGTAGAATTACATATTCTAGAAATTTAGTTGCAATTTTTAGAGGTAATAAAATCAGACTTATCTAAAAATTAGATTATCAGCGTTCTATAATTCGTTCTTCAGTAATAACTTTATTCAACTTTATATCATGATCTTCTCTAGGCAGTTTGTCAACAATTTGCAATTCAAACGCCAGTCCTATTTTAGTCACGTATCTTGTCAACTTAGATAGGCATCTGTCATAAAATCCCAGCCCATAACCAATCCTATGTCCGTGCAGATCAAATGCAACCCCCGGCACTACTATGAGCCTTATGGCTTCATATGGCAATATCTTTCTCAATTCTGGAATGGGTTCCAAGATATCAAAAGTTCCAGGCGACAAATCTTCAAGTTTCCTTATTTCTGAAAACACCAGCTTCTTTCCTATCAAATCTGTTATGGGAATCAAAACCCTTTTGCCCATCTCCAAGGATTCTTTGATCATCTCCCCGGTTTCCACCTCCTTGCTTTCCTTCAAGTCTGCATAAAAGGCAACAGTATGCGCGGATTTGAATTCCGGCAGGGAAAATAACTTTTCTTTAATGAGTCGGCTTTTCTCCTTGACTTCTTCTGCTAATAACTTTTCTCTCTTGGCTTTAATTTCTGCTCTTAAGCTTTCTTTCGTAACCTTCTTTTCCTTCTTTTTATTGAACTTTTCTTCTGACTTTCTCTTCATATTATACCATTTAGTTTTTTGCATGCTAAAATTGTATTCTTAAGAAGCATGGCTCGAGTCATCAGTCCAATACCGCCAATATTCGGCGTAACAAATGATGCTATGCCTTTCATGCTCTCGACATCAACATCAAAATATAATTTGCCAGTTTTTGCATCTTTTCTAACGCCGACCCCGACTACAACAGCCCCGTTCTTTATCATATTGCCCGTTAGCCTGAATGAATTTCCCTTGTACATTTCCGGAGGTCTGCCGGCAGCACTAACAATTATATCAGATTGCCTTATTTTTTCAACTAAATTTTTACTTTTTGTATGGTAACAAGTTGCAGTGGCATCCATATCTTCTAACATCTTTCTCAAAGTATTGCTTACGAGAACGCTCCTGCCGATAATTGCAACATCCTTGCCTGCAACATCAACCTTGTAATATTTCAAAAGTTCGACAACACCTCTGGGTGTGCATGGCAGCAAATCATTATATGTATACTCCCCCCGCAATATTTTGCCCAACCTATAAGGCGTCAGACTATCCACATCCTTGTCTGGAGATAATGCATTGAAAATCTTCTCTTCATTTACAAAATTCGGAAATGGCATCTGGACGATTATGCCATGCATGGCATCGCTGTCATTCAAATCTTTGATAGCTCTAAGTGCTTCATTTTCCCTATTCCTCTGATCGACTTTCGACAAGTCAATCATTTGGGAATTGATGCCTACTTCCTTGCAGTCTTTTTGCTTGAAAAAAACATAGGTGTGCGATATTGCTTCCTCGCTGACAACCACTGCAGCCAACCCAGGATTAATGCCCTTCTTCTTTAATGAATCGACATCTGCTTTTACTTCTTCCTTGATTTTCTCAAAGAGCGACTTTGCATCCATCAGCGTGGACATAATTTCAATTGAAAATCAATGTTTAAATGCTCTAATGCCTGTTAGCACCATGGAAATTTTGTGTTCATCTGCAGCATCAACAACTTCCTTGTCTCTTATAGAGCCGCCTGGTTGTATGATTGATGATATGCCGTATTTTGCAGCCAAGTCAACAGAATCCCTGAAAGGAAAGAACCCATCGGAAGCCAAGACAGCACCTTTCGCATTTTCACCAGCTCTATCCAAAGCAATCTTGACTGCATTAACTCTGCTAGTCTGGCCTATGCCTATTTCAAAAGTCTGCTCATCCTTAGCTATGACTATGGCATTTGATTTCACGTGCTTCACAACTTTCCATGCAAACCTCATGCCAGCTATTTGCTCTTCCGTCGGTTGCGATTTTGTGACAACCTTGAGTTCATCCAAATTTTTAATATCGTGATCTTGCACAAGAACTCCCCCGTCAACTTTTGTAACATAAAGATTTTGCGTCGGCTTGCCCATTTCGTTTAATTTCAAAACTATCAAATTC
>CAYITO010000001.1:0-75304 GCA_964366355.1 uncultured archaeon | reverse complement strand
TGTTCATCATTTTACTTAGGATTTCACAGAAACGGGTGCCACGACTGTCTTCTATGACGCCTGCCAAAATAGTTTTCCTGGATTTCACAGCCTCAAATAATTTGTTGTAGGCATTTATCATATTCTCGTAATTCACGTAAACGAAAGAGCCCTTTTCCGGGACAAACGTATAGTGCGGTATCACGGAACCATTTAGCAGCAATAAATCCGGTTCGTATTTTTCCAATACTTCAGTGGCGGTGGTTATTTCAGCTATCTGCCTCTCTATGTTGCTGTTGAGCTCGAATCCCAAATCATCCAAGGGGTCGCTTATTGCCCTTGGTATTGGCGAGGGAATTGCTTCTGGATAGTATACAACATTCAATCCGCCGTTAGTATAATCGTATATCACGCCTACTGCACGCAGGAGCATCAGGTCTATTCCATGGAAGGATTTCTTTACCAGCCCGCCGTCGATGCCGGCTATTTTCAATCCATTTAGTCCTGCTGCATTTATCCGATGGATTATTTTTGTTTCGATTATTTCATTATCGACCTTAAGCTCGGTTAACTCGTTGGTTTCCTTGAGAAAATTGCCCACGTTTCTTCGATCGCCTTCCATTTCGGATATCATCTTCGCCAAGGCCTCTGTAAGCTGCATGAAATTTTCCACAAGATTTATATGAAGCTTAATGCTATTATTCTTGTGTCATTTGGAGCATTGGATTGGATGATGGGATTTGGCATGACAGTTATGGTTTTAATTTTTGCTCTGCTGTTAGCGGTAGGGATATTTTGGCTGTGGATGCTTGTAGATTTGCTGCAGAGGAGGAAGTTTGAGGACAAGCTGGTTTGGGTGTTGGTGTTGATTTTCCTAAATATCCTTGGGGCTATACTATACTATTTCTTGGTTTACTCGAAGAGGAGATAATAACTGGGTTTAGTGGAAATAACGTAAAGTTTATAATGTAGTACGTACTACATTCCATAGGGGTTGAAATGAGCATTTTAATCTTTGATATACCAAGGGAAGAAAAAACGCTATCAGTTAGAATATTCAGAGCCTTGAGGAAAAAAGCTGAATTGATACAATTTTCAGTCTGGAAATCTGATGACTTAGACTTTTTGATGAAAACAGCTTTAGAAATAAAAAGGAATGGAGGAAGTGCACGAATACTTGAGGAGAGATTTATATTCTAAAGATTTAAATAACAATCTCATAAGAGGTGAGTATCTTCGCTAAAAAGAAAAAATTCTATTTGACAACTGCGATTCCATATGTCAACTCATCTCCCCATGTGGGCCATGCTTTAGAATTTGTACAGACAGATGTCATAGCTAGATATCATCAGTTACTGGACAATGATGTATTCCTTACCACAGGAGCTGACGAAAATAGTTTGAAAAATGTGCAGGCTGCAGAGGAGCTTGGAATTACTACTCAGAAACTTTGCGACAAAAATGCGGCTATTTTCAAGGAACTTGCTACGAAAATAGGTTTGTCATTCGACAGCTTTCTTAGATCATCAATTAAAAAGGACCACTGGTCTGGCGTGCATAAGCTGTGGGAATTATGCAAGAAATCTGGTGACATATACAAAAAGAAATACACAGGATTGTATTGTGTCGGTTGCGAGGCATTCTATACCAAAAGCGAACTTGTAAATGGATTGTGTCCTGAGCACAAGAAAAAACCTGAAGTCGTGCAGGAGGAGAATTATTTTTTCAGATTGTCAAAGTATCAGAAGAAGATAGAAGAATTGATCGAGACGGATGAATTGAGGATTATACCCAAAACGCGAAAGAACGAAGTTCTAAGTTTTGTGAAAAGGGGGCTGGAGGATTTCAGCGTATCACGTTCTGTTGAAAGGGCGAAGGGGTGGGGTGTGCCTGTGCCTGGAGACGAGTCCCAGATAATTTACGTTTGGTTTGATGCGCTTGGAATATACCTAACCGGCATAGGTTACGGTACTGATGAGAAATTATTTAGGAAATGGTGGCCGGCTGATTTGCATGTGATTGGCAAGGGAATAATCAGGTTTCATGCCATTTATTGGCCTGCTATACTCTTGTCCGCAGGGTTGGAATTGCCAAAGTCAGTATTGGTTCACGGCTATATCACATTTGAAGGGCAGAAGATAAGCAAGTCTTTGGGAAATGTCATAGATCCTTTGAAGCTGATGGAAAAATATTCTGCAGATGCTCTAAGATATTTTCTTCTGAAGGAAATCCCGGTTGCAGATGATGGGGACTTTTCAGAGAAAGCTCTCATAAACAGAATCAATGGGGAGCTGGTTGCTGATTTGGGCAATCTAGTTTACAGAGTTCTCAGTCTTGCAGAAAAATTCAAAGGGAAAATAGAAGGTAAGTCTGAATTGGAAGATAAACTAAACCTGGATAAAATAAATGAGCTGATGGAAGAATACAAATTAAATGAAGCGTTGGAAGAGATTTGGAAATTCGTAAGAGTGACCAACAAGTATGTAAATGAAAACGAGCCTTGGAAACTAAAAGGTAAAGAATTGGCAACTGTTTTGTATAATTTGTTAGAAGCGTGTAGGGTTATTGCAATTTTAATTTCTCCATTCTTGCCAAATGCAGCTCAAGAAATAAACAAGCGGGTTGGAACAAAAGCGGGTAAGTGGGAAGATTGTACATTTAGTAAGTTTAATGGAAAAATAAAAAAGGGTGGGTATTTATTCAATAAGATAGAAACTGTTGCTTCTTAATGCTTTTATATTTTATTTGCTAAAAACAAATTAAGGATTTATGAAGATAAGTGAAATAATTATTCCATTTCCAAAAAATGATATTGCAGCGCTTGCTGAGTACTCAAGATTACCTGATATATTTTTCATTGGAGGAATATCATATGTTATTTATGAATTAAATGGACTTGATGTCGGAACTTACGTGGCAAGATACAATGGAGACACATTGCCCCAAAATGGTAGACGGGCTGTTCGCGGAGGTATTGTTAGAATGGAAGATCAGGACTGGCTTGAAAGGTTTTTAGCGTATCACGGCTATAATGAACCATATATTTATTTTGAAGGAATTAATCGATTTATTAGACGTAAACAGTCTGGAATTTATGAAGAAGCTAAAGATAGTCAATCACCTGTGGAACAAATCACCTAACTTCTTTTGTTTCTCTCCAGATTTTAATCCCGATATCCTAACACCAATCAATCTCACTTTTCTCCCTAAATTTAGAAACTGTTGAACTAATTGCTTTGCTGTATATTTTATAATTTCTTTATCATTTGTATAGAATTCAAAAGTTTTTGCATGCGTATGTGTTTCAAAATTTTCATACCTAACTTTCACAGTAACAGTTTTAAAAGAAATATTGCCATCCTTAATTTCCTGATGGAATTCATCTACCAAAGATTCAATTGTCTTAAAAATAAGCCCCTTATCATTTGTGTCCTCTTCAAAAGTCGTCTCCCGACCTATGGATTTTATTTCATGCTCCTCGGTCACTTCGCTGTAGTCGATGCCATTAGCAAGTTCATGCATGTTAGCTCCCCACTTCCCAAAAATTTTAACCAAAGTTTCCTTTTTGAATTTCGCCAATTCCCCTATGGTCTTGACCCCCAGTTCTCCGAGCTTTATTTCCGTCTTTGGTCCTACTCCAATGAGCTTCCTGACTGGCAATGGATCTAGGAATTTCTTGACATCCTGCGACTTTACAACTGTCAAACCATATGGCTTCCTGTAATCCGAGCCCAATTTTGCAATCAACTTGTTGGATCCAATGCCTATTGAACATGTCAATTTCTCCTTGTCGAAAACATCCTTCCTTATCCTGTCCGCCAGTTTGGCGGCCTCGTCGAAGTCATTGACTTTTCTGCTAACATCTAGAAATGCCTCATCGAGGCCAACCTGTTCGAACTTATCGGCATATTTTCGTAGAAGAACCATTATCTCGGAAGACACCTTTTCGTACAATGCAAAGTTCGGCCTCAGATAAACTCCCTGCGGGCATAACCTCCAAGCCTTAGAGATGGACATGGCCGACCTTACACCAAATTCACGAGCTTCGTACGATGGGCTCGCTACAACACCCCTTCCCTTGCCACCTTGTGGATCAGCTCCCACAATTACAGATTTCCCCTTCCATTCAGGATGCTCTCTTTGTTCTACAGAAGGATAAAAAGCATCCATGTCAATATGAAATATAATTTTATTTGGCATTTCTATACACCTTAAGAATATAATTTAAAAGCCTAAACTTGTGTGGTATGCAACTTTTCAACTTTTGGGCTAATTTGTAAGTTTTTGCTTTTCCACTTGTCCACAATCCACTTGAATAAGTGCTTGTAATAACACCTAATCATTTAAGAAGACCTTAAACATCGATTTGAGTATTTTTATTTTTAATGGTTAAGAATAAACGGTGTGTGTATTCGCCTTTGTTTACTCCACCATCAGAATCAAATAAACCAGAAAGGAAATATCTTATATAAATCGGTTTATCTAATATCCATTTAAATTTTTGATTTAAAGTATTAACCCAATAGTTTTCTTTCCAATCTCCCAAGAAACTGACCATTTTTTTGCTATGAAACCTAACTGTCCAAAATTTACGCCATTTATTTTCTAGTTTATATTTTTTATGGATTTTTAGAGAAGCTTTTATACCAAAAAGTTTTTCACCCATTTCTTTAAACTTAAAAGCAAACTGTCTGGAAGTTACTGATAAGATAACAACATATGTAGTATGTTTGCTTTTGTCATCTGATCTGACATTACCATCACCAGCAAGTGCGCCTAAAAACCAAGCAAAATCCTTAGAAGGTTTTGGAATTTTTATTTCTTTTTCTTGACTTTTCCAAGCAAAAGTCTTTCTAGCCAATCCTAATCTATTAGCTCTAGCTATTAACGCAGTCTTAATAATAGAAGGTATGAAAATTCTTACTTCTTCGAGAATAACTGGTAAAGGGTAAGTTGAATATTTTTCTTTTAATATATAATCTATTTCATTTTTATATGTAATTTTTCTTAGTCCCAGTTTATTTGCTTTTTTATAAATTGAAAGCCAAGTTCGATTCGGATTAATTATTTTGAAATATTTCAGCAAAAATTTCTTATCTTTAATACTATAGAATTTATTAAGAATTTCAATTTCTTTATTAGTCCATTTTTGCATATGTGTATACTACGTTACGACCTCATAAAGTTAATTAGAGTAAACTTCCGATGCATGATTTATAAACTTTGATACAGAAAATATTCATATGGAAATTTTATTTGAAGATTTCAAGAACCTGGACATCAGAATAGGGAAGATAATCGCTGTGGAGGAGATTCCCAATTCAAAGAACCTGTACAAGCTCGAGGTGGATTTCGGGGCGGAAAAGAGGACTGCAGTGGCCGGGATTAAAAAGCACTATTCGCTGCAGGCGCTGATGGACAAGAGGTTCGCTTTCATTCTGAATTTGGAAAGGAAGAAGCTGATGGGAATTGAGAGCGAATGCATGCTGTTGGCAGCAGATGATGGTGTTAACGTAGCGCCGCTGAAACCTGACAAAGATGTAATTGAGGGCAGCAAGGTGAGATGATGAAGCTTGTCAAAACCTACATGAAGAAGAAGGTCGTCAGTTTCGAGCCAGAAGATTCTATTTTTGATGTTGCAAAAACCCTTTCAAAGCACCACATTTCTGGTGCGCCTGTGGTCAACAGCGGAAAAGTAGTTGGTGTGATCAGCGAGACCGATATTATAAAATTTATGAGGATGAGATTGCCGCAGGAAAGCATGATGCTGCAAGAATTTCACATACTTAGCTTGCTTTTAATATCCATGGTCAAAGACCAGCTACAGTTTAAAAAAGAGATTGAAAAGATGTCCAAGATTAAGGTCAAGGATTTGATGACGAAGGATGTTATTTCTATAACGCCGGATGAAAATGTGATAGAGGCTGCAACGGTGATGGAGAGGCATAAAATAGATAGGCTGCCTGTGGTCAATGCTGGAAAGTTGGTTGGGATTATAGCCAGGCCTGATTTGATTAGGGCTTTGATAGAATGAAAATTGCGCCCAGGGTGGACACTTAAGTTGGCTTTAACGCCCTACCTAGTTTATATTATTTTAATTTGATTTAAGCTTTATTTGAAATTTATTTTTGAAGGTATCTTGTATTTTTCAGTTAATAATCCAATAATGAATAAGCACAAGTCTTTTGCTGAGCTTCTATCCCTGTTTATCTGTTCTTGAAGCAATTTTTTTGTTCTTCAAATGTATGCAATGATTGTGCTGAAGAATATACAAAATTTAAAAGTCGGGTTACATCATCATTAATTCTATAAATTTTCTCATAGAACTTCCCAAGCTTATATGATGTATCCCAATCAATCAAATCTAATGTATTGTTGAGCCTAGCACCATGGTAAACCCAATCTACTAGAATTTCGTTTGGCTGTTCGCCTGATAGCTTATTATAATTATCTTCTAATTCAAACATCAGATATTCCAAAAATTGCTTTCTAGTTCTAGACTTTTTACTATCTTCTACAAGTTCATTAGTCAAACTTGCCATTAAAAACGCTATAACAACACCAAATATTGTTACTACAAATTCAGGAACCTTCGTAACTAGACTTGATACGTAATAACCAAACCAAGTTATGCCAGATATAATACCCAATTTTAGTAAAATCTCTAAAGGTTTCATATGCTTAATTCTATGTCTTTATTTTTAATAGGTTTTGCCCTCTAAATAACTAAATTTTAATAAAATTAAATTCCTTACTCTTTCAAAATGTCTATATCGTGTCATATTATCAAATTCTCTTTTTTACCATGTAGATAAAAATTCTGAACATTATTTTACTCGTTTTCAATATCTTTATAAAAGCTTTTTAATTAATTAAAAAGTATATTAATGATGCGGAAAATCCATTTGGGGCTAATTCTTCTGATAATTGGCTTTGGCATAGCATTTTATGGTTTAGAAACTGCTACTCAACCACCCATTATTCTTATTTTAACACCTTTTGCATATGGCTCTGTTTTTTATTTAGGAATATTGTTGGCGGGATTTGGTTTTGCGATTTTATTTAACCTTATAATTAAAAAAATAGAACGCTGGTTTCACAGTTTGCAAGATTAAATTTTCTTATCTTCCAATTCTTTCTTTTCCAAAGTGAGCATATCATCAGAAGCACTATTTTCTCTACATATGCACCAAACTGATTCTTTTAAAACAAGTAGCAGTAAATCATCAAACTGCTTTTCTAGATTCTTAACTCTATCCTTGTATCCATGTATGTCTATCTTCATATTCTAGCCCTACCTCCAACGGCTCATTAAAGCCAAAAGATAGGGCGCTTAAGTCAACAGGAGCGCCCAGGGTGAGATTTGAACTCACAAGAGCTTGCGCTCGCACGCTATTTGTTCAAAATTCCAGGCTTGCACAACATTCGTTTGTGTGCCATACCGGATTAGGCGACCTGGGCTTGAGATAAACTTAATTACAAGAGCATATATTTCTATCAGGTAGCATGAAAAGGATACCTTCTAAATCCAAAGTCGTTGAAGCTGTTAAAGGAGTTTTGTCAACTCACCTTAAAATGGAATCCCAGCAGGAACTTGCAAGGCATGTGGTAAGACTTCTGAGAAAAGAAGAAAAGGGTTATAGCCTATCACCTATGAGGGTCAAGCGAATTGCATTAACCATGCCAGAAATCGAAGTCAAGGCCAAGACAAAGAAGACAGTAAAATTGCAGGATATAACTAATTGCCCTGTTTGCGAATCTAGCATAAGGTCGCTTACTGTGAAAAATCTTCTGAACAAAGAAATAGCCATAGGTTATAGATGCACGAGTTGCGGGTACGAGAGCGATCTGGAAGCTTTCATGCCGATGAAATACAAATTCATTTATAGAAATGTTTAAACTATTTTTTAGCAAGCGTAACCGTCATGGAAACAGAACCGGTGCAGCAGAAGGAGTTTTCCCATTACTAATTAATGGAATGAAAATCTTAAATAGAGGTGAGAAATTATTAATATCGAGCATATGTAAATTTTACTATGGTCGTTGATCCGCTGCTTCCCGGCTTGGTTCTATTCACTGCATTGATCATAGCCATAGGCGTGCTAATGCGCATCTTAAAGCAGCCTTATGTCCTAGCATACATCATTGTCGGGATTTTATTGGGTCCTTCTGGATTCCAGCTCACCGATGAGTCATTAGTTTCTAGCCTTGGCGGCATAGGCATTATACTGTTGTTATTTTTCATAGGAACCGAAGTATCATTGCATCGCTTGCTGTCTAATTGGCGTATTGCGATAGTTGGCACATTTTTCCAGATTGCAATCAGCGTCGCCCTGGTATGGCTTGTTGGACTTTTATTCAATTGGTCGTTGGAACAAAGCATTTTGTTTGGATTTGTGATCAGCCTCAGCAGCACTGCATTGGTTGTGAAGATTCTGCAGGAATGGGATGAATTGAATACAAAAGTCGGGCAAAATATAATGGGAGTTCTTCTCGTCCAGGATCTTGCCGTGATCCCCATGTTCATTATTTTGGGTTATTTTGGCGGCAGTTCGGCGGGCGGTGGCAATGTCATTATCCAAAGTATTTTAGGCATTGCTTTCCTCGGCATTTTGGTATGGCTTACCTCCAAAGGCGGGATTAAATTGCCTTCCATTAAAACAATAAATCTTGATCACGATACTGGAATATTCGCTGCTTTTCTGGTGTGTTTCGGGCTGGCTTTATTCACAAGCCTCTTCGGGCTTTCAACGGCCCTAGGCGCATTCGTTGCCGGAATACTTGTATCGAACGCGAGGGCAACTAAATGGTTTTACATGCACCTGAATCCGTTCCGTGTAATTCTTGTTGCGGCATTTTTCATTTACATAGGAGCTATAATCAACCTGGCATTTCTGATGCAAAACATAGTCATAATTTCACTGCTGGTAGTGGCCGTATTCCTCACCAACACGTTTGTCAATGCAGCTGTCTTTAGATTTCTTGGCGAGGATTGGGAAGAAAGCCTGTATTCAGGCGCGCTGCTTTCGCAAATCGGGGAATTCAGCTTCGTTCTTGCAGCATTCGGCTTGGAAATCGGCATTATACAGAATTTTGGCTTTCAGATTATAAGCATCGTAATAGCCATAACTTTGCTTTTGAGCCCATTCTGGATACATCTGATGAAACATTTTACTCATGCAGATGCAAGAAAGCTCAAGTATCGATATGTGCCTACATTTATTGTCTCAAAATGAGAGTCAAACCGACAGGCCGAATGCCGACGACAGCTTCTCAACTTTCCTGAACTCTTCCATGAACTTGGCGCCTTTCAATGTAACAGAATAGTGGATTTTGTCGCCGTATTGCCTCTGTTCTACGAAGCCCTTTTCCATCAGCAGGCTCAAGTGGCTTTTCAGGAGCTTGTGGGACAGGTTTGCCTTGTAAAGGATGTGCGTTGGCTTGGCTGTTCCGCCTTCCCTCTGTATCACTCTCAGTATGTCAGTCAACACCTGCATCTTGGAGCGACGCTCAGCCACGCCTGTTCACCTGCACAAGCATCCATAACAGTGATGCCAAACCTACCAGCAATGAGAGATGCGCAGCGGCAAAAACTATCGGCTTAAATGGCGTTAGCGCCATCAGGAAATGATACGCGCCGATGAAAAGGAAGCCCACCATCACAGGAAAACTGTGCTTGGTCTTCAGAACCAGATAGTTGGTTATCGTGTTGAAGTTTATGTAGGAAAGGATTATTATCGACAGGAGGTGGAAGAGCTGGAATACGAAATTGTCAAATGGGTATAGGAATCCGTGCTGCAACGATTGGAATATCAGAGCCAAATTAAGCGGCATCACGACAAAGAGCTTGTCTATCTTTATTGTCTTCAAGTAGGTCATTGCCAAGAGTATGTAGCCGAGAAGGCTTGCCACATAATAGGCGTAATTTCCGCTCTTGATTATTAGGGTATAGTTAGGATCCGTGACATCGAACTGGCATGCAGGGAAGCAATACTGGAAGTGGAAATAGCCGTAGATGTTGGCGATGGATAAAATTACAAAACCCAAGGTAATGAACCCCATTGCTTGGAACAGAAACCTCTGCTCGCGCTTGCCTGTGAGCTTGTAGAGTTTTAATGCGAAGTAAGTGAGAAGAATCCCGGCTAATGACGCAATGATATAAGTAACAGAACTGAAGACATAGAACCAGAGAGGTATCAATACTGCCATATCACAATCAATAAGATTTAGTGTTTTTAACTATTTTTATCTGTAGAACATGGTTCTGTACCAGCTTTTCACAAAGAATGTAATACATAATGTTCAATATAATTTTACGAGCTAATCTAGCGCGTCTGTCAACCTGTCTTTGGGGAAAGCAGAAAACCATTAGCCTCTCTTTCCCCATTTCCTTTTTCTTTCAAGCTTTCAAAATTAAAAGATTGTTTGCCTCGTTAAGTTCGTCTACAAGGTTGTCAGAATCCAGAATTATTTCAACATTACTGAAATTTCCGCTTACCGGCTGGTTGACATAGGTTCTGGTGAAGATTGCACCGACAGGGATTTCCGGCAGATTGTCTTCCCGCACTATCATGCCACCGGCTTTTATCAGCATTGTAGTGTTTGTGGAAGTGATCAATCCGTTGTTCTCTACAGCAATCACGGTATTGATATAATAGTTTTCCTTGAAGAGACGCGTATCGACGATTTTTGTAACTGTGGAATTTGTTGAGATGTATAGGTCGGGCTTTGGCTGGATTTTGTAGGTGTCAAGCAAAAGCTGGATTTCCTGCTTTGTGATTGGTTTGATTTCTTTTGATGGAATTTTCAAGACTGGGTTCATCACACTGTCTTTAGCATCATTATGGCTCAAGCCTAATGCGTGTCCTATTTCATGTATTGCCAAGTTTGTCATGTCAAAATCATTAAGTTCTTTCGAATCTATTTTGTCCAGCAGCTCTATGGTGGCGTTGTTTATAATTTTGAATGCTGTCTGATTGTAGAAGTTGATGTTCGTGTCGCCAGCTGCATCCAAGGAATTTGTTTTCAGTTCGCCAACCCATTCGATTGTTATGTCGGCGTCTTTTGACTTTGTCAATTCGAAGGAAATCATGCCGTTTGTCGCATCCTTCCATAATGCCATCGCAAGCTTGACATCAGATATGTATGACTCTTTTGAGGCAGCTGGATTTATGAAGACGGTAAGTGGCATGTGGTTCCATCTTAAATTCGGATAGTCTAGAAGTGATGGTGGAATGGTTACTGGCTTTAGTGTTTGTTGCTTAGTTTCGGGAGTGATTTGTGCGGAATTGAATTGGTTTAGGAAATAAAGTCCTGTCATTATCAAAATTAGCAAGACAATCAGTTTGCTGAGCATAAGTATTATTTGCTCTAGCCAGAATATGTTGATTGTTAAAACTGGGGTTGGTAGCAATGCTTTTATTCTAAGAAAATAACGTTTCTAAAGGAGGTTGATCAAAATAGCAAAGAAACCATTCGGCGGATATAGCGTAAACTTCAAGAAAGTCAAGGATTGGCCTATCTCGAAAATCTTCGGGACAGGGGGATTGGCTCCAAGTCAAATGACGAAGAAACTTTGGGCTTTCGTGAAGAAAAACAAACTGGCAGGAAAGTAAGCATCAGGCAGCAACTTCATCCAGAATTTCAACCCTGCCCTTGACGCCAGCTTTGAACCTTTTTTCAGCAGACTCGAAATCTTTCAGCAGAGTTCTGTAGTGCATCGGAACAGTTACCTCTGCCTTGATTGCATTAGCGGCCTGTATAGATTCGTCGACGTCCATCGTATAAGTCCCTCCCATTGGAAGCATTGCAACATTGACCTTTCCCAGATTTTTCATTTCAGGTATAAAATCTGTGTCTCCTGCATGGTAGATTTTAACATTGTTTACCTCCAATATGTAGCCTACCCACTTGTTTGCTTTCGGATGGAATTGCAATCTCTCGGGCCTGATGTTGTATGCAGGAACGGTTTTTATTTTTATTCCCTTCAACTCAAACTCTCGGTTGGGCTCGGTTATCATAAACCTTTCTTCCGGAAGCTTCATTCCCTCGCACCCATTCACGCCTACAACTATCGTCTCATCATCCAAAATTTTCTGTATGTCCTTGGGGCTCCAATGGTCGTAATGTGCGTGAGTGATAAAAATTATGTCGGCTGTTTCTTTGGGTTTTTCCTTGAAATCAAAAGGATCAAGATAATATATGTTTTTATTATTTAGTTTGTCATGTATCAAGAAGCTGGCATGTCCGAACCAAGTTATTTCATCCAAAGCCCTGTCAGTATTCATTGAACTCTATTAGAAATTATCGCCGGCTGATTATAAAATTTATTCGTTCTCAGCGACTCTCGGTGCTAAAATGAATTGCAAAGAGCATTTGTCGCCTGACTTGAAAGACAGCTTCATCGGATAGTCCTGCCCGAACTTTATTCCAACTGAATCTGCAACCTTGCCTGCCTTCATCATCTTCTTCAAATAATCCAAAGGGTATCTGGATTTTGCATTGCTGTCTGATTTTATATCAATCAAGGCTTGGTTGCCCTTCTCGAGTTCCAATTCTGCTCTGCTCACATCGCCTTCGGCCTTCATCAAAAATATACTTGGCGATATCTCAAAAACAACAGAATCTGAAATTATCTCCGCGTCATCAACTCCAGACTGCAAAACTTCCGGCTTTATTTCTGCTCCTGCAGTAAATTCCAACTGGTCTATCGGCGGGACTTCCTCCTGGCTCAAATCAAGCAAAGGAACTGTGAACTTCCTCTTGCTGCTGCCATCCAATAAAATCTCCAGCTTCTTGCCATGCAGATTCAAGGAGATCTTGTCATTGCTTGTAGCCCTTTTCAAAACCGACAACAGATTGGTTATGTTCAGCCCTATTGTCTGCTCCTCTTCCAACTCGTAATTCTGGAAAGCGCCTAATGACAAACTGAAATCAACGACAGCGACCATCGCCCGGTCCGCTGCAACCAAACTAATGCCATTTTTAGAAATCTTGAACAAACCTTCATCTATCAATTCTGCAATGGTTGAAATTGAGTTGACTAGAAGTTGCGGTTCTGCCAATGTTGCTTTGAACAATTCAAACACCTGCTTTATTATATAGTTCTTCAACTTTTTTAAATAGAGGAAAATCGAAGCCTGTCAAGTCCTGGATTACATCTGCCTTCAATCGCCCTTCTATGACAGAGCAGTAGATTCGGACTAACTTGTCCTTTTCTGCCGGGATATCTGAGAATACTTCTGTCGTGCTTGCATCGTCTTGCAGTACAAAAGAATTATTGCCGACATCCAGGATCTTGCCGATTACAGAAACTCTTGAATCTGTTTTTGTAACCTGAGAGATTTTTTTGGGAATGTAATTAGCCATCAAGAGATTATTGACTTGAAAGCTTTTAAGC
Source organism: uncultured archaeon (assembly GCA_964366355.1). Lineage (GTDB taxonomy): Archaea > Aenigmatarchaeota > Aenigmatarchaeia > CG10238-14 > SCSR01 > JACQIA01. The sequence continues at coordinate 61,926 of CAYITO010000001.1, read as the reverse complement.
TTAAGATGTTTCGCTTATATAAAATTTCGATCAAATATACCGTGGAAATCCCAACGAATGCGCCGCCGATTATATCGGCATACGTATGGTAATTCAATGCAACCCTAGAAATTGAAACCAAGATGGCCAAGATTGCGAAAGCAGATTTAATTCCCAAATTTTTGTTGTTCAGTGCCACTGCAGCAGCCAGTGCAAACATTGCTGCGGCATGCCCGCTTGGGAATGAAAAATTAGAAGGGCAGTCTGCCTGTCCAAGGCATGGTCGCGGTATCTGTGTATAAATCTTGAGCAATTCAGTTATACCAGCAGAAATAAAAAGTGAGGGCACGAGAACGAATACTAAAAATGCAATTCTATGTTTCTTTGATTTCGGAAATACAGCATAAAGTGCCAGAATTAAGAAAACTATTGCCAGCCAGACTTCAAAATCGCCGATTGCTGCCATCAAACGCCAAAAGTCTGCAAATGCCATGAATAATGATTCAGAATTGCTATACAAATAATTTACTTTGCACAATAGAAAAGGAGTTAAAAAGCGAAAACAAATTATTATTTATGGTAACCTCTTCGGCAATTCAACCGTATGGAAGAAGTTATACACCTTTACAAAATATTTTTCTAAATCAATTGGGATATCTGGTTAGTATTCAATCAATTAGTCTTCTTCTTGGCATGGAAAGTCTGCGTAACAGCGCCATTTTGTCTAGACTTAGGGACTGTGCGGAAACAGGTGTAGAGGTCGGAGATATAACTCATTACTTAAACTTAAGCAGACGCGCTGGAACTAATTCAGAAGATGTTCAGAGGCTGGTGGACCAGTATAGTAAAATTTTACTCAGAAGAGCTGGCAGCAAAAACTAAAAATTCATTTGACTGCTTTCTTTGCCTTAATCCTTTTCAACCTAAAGACGTCGTCCCTCTCCATTTCCTCTAATCTTTGTTTCACATATTTCGCATCGCCCTGCAACCTTGGTATCACCCTGAATTCCAGCGCATTAACACGCCTTTTAGTTTTGTCTATCTCTATCAGCAATTTCTTCAATGCCGTCTCGATTTCGGCGATTGTAATCACGTCTTTCAAAACCTGTTCGTATGATTCTGCTGCATCATCTATATACCCAGATGTGCCAATGATACCATAACCTCGAGTATGGAATGCTTCAACATGATAATCGCTGGTGATTTTTGGAACTATCACTCCCATCACGTTCCTAGTTTCAAGCTCTATCTCTGCACTGTCCTTGTGTGCGAATGATGCAGATTTCACCACAGCACTCCCGTCTACAGCCCGTGCCAAATTTATCGCCCCTTTGGCCTTTTGATAATTTTCCTGCAATTTCGACTGGAACTCTTTCGCCTGCCCAAGCACCTTGAAGAATTCTTGTATCAAACCGTCTCGCTTTCTCTTCAAGAGAGAATGTCCAGCCACTGCCAGCTTGATGGTCTTTTTCAACTTCAATAATGTCGAGCGTGTGGGTGTAATAGTCATAATAAATCTTTAGTTAAATTCTGTGTTTTTATTTATATCATTCTATTTGCTGCCATGAAATGTTCATTAATAATCTAAACGCCTGTGGCTGAACAAACTACATTTCCTGTAATTACTGCAGCCCCCGATACGGTTACACTTACTTTGTATGTTCCTATACTAGCTCCACTAGGCCTGTTAATCATACAACTACCCTTACCGCCAGCACTCATGTCCCCAATAACACATGAACCGCTGGTTCTTCCATCGGGCTGTACAGCCTCTACAGAAACATTATCAATCTGCGATCCACTACCATTTTTTATGGTAACAGTTATTATATCACCGACGCAATTTGCTTCAACAATGTGTAAACCACTGCTGACATAGATATAAGCAAGTACACCGAAAGTGACTGTAATAATTAGTGATATAAGAATAGTCATATTTTTTTCATAAGAATATACTTCTTTATTAGTTCTTTAATTTTTTTATCTTCACAATTTATGATTTTTACTATTCAATTGTCGATAATCAAATATAAATATCTTCATTTGCAATAAAAGTTATAGTTTTTATGGACACCTTAGTTGGCGGCATTTTGGACAAGATAAAATTTAACAATATAAAGTGGCTGGAGTTTCAGTTTGTGGATATTCTAGGCGCTCTACAGCACATCAACATTCCCACCAACTCAATAGGCGAAGGTGATTTTGCCGATGGCTTTGGCAAGTTGGACGGCAGTTCGATAAAGGGATTCAAGGACATACACGAGTCGGACATGATAATGAGGCCTGACCTGAAGACTTTCGCCACGCTTCCTTGGAACCAAGACGATCACAAGACCGCAAGAGTAATTGTCGATGTTTATGAAGGATTTGGAAAAGACAGGTTCACGCGCGATTCTAGATTCATAGCGCAGAAGGCCGAAGAGGAGGCAATGAAGATGGGCTTTGATAAAACTTATTGGGGGCCTGAGCTGGAATTCTTTGTTTTTGATTCTGTGCAACTGTTGCCAAGTCCCATAGCTGCCAGGGATTCATGGGCTGGTTCGGGGTACTTGATAGAATCTTCTGAAGCGCCGTGGCATAACAACGGCGGCAAGGGATATCCAATTCCGTTCAAAGCAGGCTATTATCCGTCATCGCCCCAAGACACATTGACAGAATTCAGGAATGAAGTATGCAGAATTCTTACAGATAGTTTCGGAATTTTTCTGGATGCCCACCATCACGAGGTTGCAACGGCCGGGCAGTGTGAAATCAACATGAAGTATGATGAATTGGTGAGCATGGCTGACAAGGTGGTAACCTACAAATACGTCATCAAGATGCTCGCCAGCAGACTGGGAAAGGTAGCCACGTTCATGCCCAAACCGATATTCGGCGATAATGCATCAGGCATGCATACGCACCAAAGCTTGTGGAAGAATGGGAAGAATTCATTTTTCGATCCTGACGACGATTATGCTGAATTGAGCCAGACCGGAAGATACTACATTGGCGGATTATTGGAACATTCGCGTGCTTTGTGTGCAATAACAAATCCAACTACCAATTCCTACAGAAGGTTGGTTCCGGGATATGAAGCACCTGTATTTGTTGCATGGAGTGTTAGGAATCGTTCTGCAAACGTAAGAATTCCTATGTATCATAAGGGGATAGAGCATGCCAAGAGGCTTGAATTCAGAACACCCGATCCGTCATGCAATCCCTATATCGCATTTGCGGCAATGCTAATGGCTGGGTTGGATGGGATAAGGAGAAAGATCGATCCTGGCTCGTCAGTTGATGAAGACATTTACAAACTAACTCCAGACAGGAGAAGAGCTCTGGGTGTTAAGGAACTGCCCGGCTCTTTAAAGGAAGCTATCGAGTCGTTGTTGTCCGATGATGATTTCTTGAAACCGGTTTTCACCGGAGACTTCCTGGAAAAATATGTAGAATTTAAAAAAGATGAGCAGTTGCAAGTTTCATTAAGGCCGACGCCCTGGGAATTTTTCACATACTTGAATGCGTAGGCAGGATGGATGATATTATGACTATGGGTAGACGAGTGGAAATAAGTAGAATTGCACGACAATATGTTGCGCTGGGGGGTTAAAACTAGACCTACTTCAAGGAATCCTAATGGGAGAGTTATTCATTCTCCAACTCTGCCGTATTTACTGCCTCAGTTGACTGGCCTTGAATTAGTTCCTGTATATGGGATATTACCCTCTGACCATATGGTGATTTATAGGGCATCAAATGGGTATCAATAAAAATTTCAGTTTTAAACCTACGGTTATCCAGCAAATTTCAAATCCAACTGCTTAGAATATTTCTCTATCAATGAATCATCAATTCTTATCAATTCATTCCTCGGCATCAATTGCAGCAGCTTCCATCCCAAGTTCAAAGTCTCCTCTATGCTTCTGTCCTCAGTCTTTCCTTGTCCATCGAACTGCTCCTCGAATGTTTTTGCAAACTTCAGGTATGCCCTGTCCCTTTCCGTCAACGCCTCTTCGCCGACAATTGCAACCAATCCTCTTAACGATCTTCCTTCGGCATACGCAGCATACAACTGGTTGCTAACAGCCCTGTGGTCATCCCTAGTCTTGCCAGCGCCGATTCCAATCTGCATCAGCCTGCTTAACGACGGCAGCACATCCACAGGAGGATAGGTTCCCTTTGCATGCAACTCCCTTGAAAGAACTATCTGCCCTTCCGTGATGTATCCGGTCAAATCAGGTATCGGATGAGTTATATCATCCCCCGGCAAAGTCAAAATTGGAAATTGTGTTATCGATCCCTTCTTCCCTTTTATCAATCCCGCCCTCTCGTAAAGTGATGCGAGATTTGTGTACATGTAGCCAGGATATCCTCTTCTTCCAGGAACTTCCTCGCGTGCTGCACCTATCTCACGTAGTGCTTCACAATAGCTGGACATGTCTGTCAAAATAACCAAAACATCCATCCCATGGGTGAATGCAAGATACTCTGCCGCAGTCAGTCCCATTCTCGGCGTCACCAATCTTTCAATCGCAGGGTCGTCAGCCAAGTTCAAAAATACGACAGCCCTTTCCAGCGCCCCGGTATGCTCGAATTCCTTGATGAACCTCTGAGCTTCTTCGTTTGTTATTCCCATCGCTACAAAAACTACGGCGAAATTCTTGCCGACCTTTGCCTGTCGCGCTATCTGCAATGCTATGTCGTTATGGGGTAAACCTGAACCGGAAAATATTGGAAGCTTCTGGCCTTTCACGAGTGTATTCATTCCGTCGATTGATGATATGCCTGTCTGTATGAAATCTCTTGGAGCATCACGGGAATAGGGATTCATTGCTGAGCCATTTACATCCCTTTGCTCGTCTGGAATCACTTCAGGCCCGCCGTCGATTGGTCTTCCCAACCCGTCCAAAATTCTTCCCATAAGTTCTTTGGTGCAGCTGAGCTTTATTGTCCTGCCCAAAAATTTCACAGTTGAATTTCTATCTATCCCGGATGTTCCCTCGAAAACCTGCACGACGACAATATCCTTGGAAGTGTCAAGAACCTGTCCTGACTTTTTTTGTCCGTCCAATTCTATTTCAACAAGCTCCCCGTATGCAACCTCGTGCGTCTTCTCTACAAAAACCAATGGTCCTGCGATTCGTGATATTGTCCTGTATTCCTTCATATTATACAACCAATCCTTTGAAGTCTGAGCCCATCTGCTCGTTTATCTTCTTGATTTCATGTTCGAAGCTCTTCTCATCTATCAGAGCAGCTTTTATAAGTTTTGTCTTGATGTCAAGCGCAGCTATTGCTGGTAAGTTCGCACCCTCGTCAAGAGATTGGAATGCCAACTCTCTGAACTTCATTATAGATTTCAAAAGGCCGTACTGCTTCTTCAGGCTGCAGTAAGAATCAACCGGGTGATATGCGGACTGCTGCAGGAATCCTTCACGAATCATCCTTGCGATTTCAATCGTAAGCCTTTCTTTTTCAGGCAGTGCGTCGCTTCCAACCAGCTGGACTATTTCCTGCAACGATGCCTCCTGCTGCAAAATCTCCATTGCCTTTTGCCTTATATCATTCCAATCGTCTGCAACTTTGTCAATATACCACTGCGCCAGAGTGTCCTTGTAAAGCGAATAGGAATCCAACCAATTTATTGCGGGGAAGTGCCTTCTTTGAGCGAGTCTCGCATCAAGAGCCCAGAAAACTTTTGTTATCTTCAGAGTGTTCTGTGTCACAGGTTCTGAAAAATCTCCTCCTGGAGGCGACACTGCACCTATTGCAGTGATGGAACCTTCTTTGTCACTACCAAGACAAATACACCTTCCCGCTCTTTCATAAAATTCCGACAATCTTGCAGCAAGATAAGCTGGGTATCCCTCTTCGCCAGGCATCTCTTCCAATCTAGAAGAAATTTCTCTCATTGCCTCTGCCCACCTGCTGGTTGAATCAGCCATCAATGCAACATCATAACCCTGATCTCTGAAGTATTCTGCAATCGTCATGCCTGTGTAAACTGATGCTTCTCTCGCAGCAACCGGCATGTTTGACGTGTTTGCAATCAAAACTGTTCTTTCCATCAAGGGAGCATTTGTATAAGGGTCGATTAATTTTGGAAATTCTGTCAAAACTTCGGTCATCTCGTTTCCTCTTTCGCCGCATCCGATGTAGACTACAATCTTCGCATCACTCCACTTTGCTAATTGTTGTTGTGTTACAGTTTTTCCTGATCCAAATGGCCCTGGCATTGCAGCCGTCCCGCCTTTGGCAATTGGAAATAGAGCATCAAGTATTCTCTGTCCTGTTATCATTGGTAGTGTCGGCATCAATTTTTCTTTGACAGGTCTTGGAGTTCTAACTGGCCACTTGTGAGACAGATATAATTTCGTTCCGTTTGTCAATTCCCCGATAGGCTGTCTGATGTTGAACTTGCCGGAATTTATTTCTTTTATTTTTCCTTTGACGTTGGGAGTAACTAAAATTTTATGCTCGAAATGTTTTGTTTCCTGAACTGTTCCGAGTGTGTCGCCGCCTGCAACCTCGTCGCCCTTCCCAACTTTTGCAACGAATTCCCAATTTTTATTTTCATCCAACGCAGGCGCCGTGATGCCTCGAGCTATAAATTCTCCTCCGAACTCATGCAAAACTGGCAACGGCCTTTGTACGCCGTCATAAATTTGTGATAACAATCCAGGTCCCAACTCTACAGAAAGCGAAGCCCCAGTGCCTTCAACCGGCTCGCCAGGCTTCAGACCAATAGTCTCTTCATAAACTTGTATTGTAGCTCTGTCTCCTGTTATCTGAACTACTTCACCCAATAGTTTTTCATTTCCAACTTTTACCAATTCGTACATCTTTGCGTCTAATCCTTCTGCAACTACTACCGGGCCGGATATACGGTATAGCTTGCCTATCGCCATAAGTCAACACCCAAACTTCTTTTTATCATCTGCCTGAGATCTGTCTCCTTTCCTGTGTCAGAGACCAAAACCAAGACAGGTTTAACCAATTTTTCGAGCATCTTTCTAGTTTTGCTGTTCAACGATTTAAATTGTTCCTCCTCCATGACCAACACGCCTATCTCATCGTATTTCAAAACCTCTTCGACTTTTTGGTCGAGGTTAGTTTCTGAAGTGAAATAATATCTTACGCCTGCCAATGAAAAGCCGGTTACAAAATCGTCATTTCCAACTACTGCTATCTCCATCAGATCACCAACTGCCTCTGGATTAATTCTTCGCCCAATCCCGCATGCTTCCCCCGCGTTATCATTCTTATGTTGCTGATTTCATTTTCCTTTGCGATGAAATAGCCCAAGATTGGCTTGAGATTGAGCTTGGCTTCGTGCACCATCCTGATTGCCCTTTCGATTAAAAGTTTCTTCATGAAGACTCTCGCCTCAACAGAATCGTCCTGATATGGTATCTTTATTTTCTTCTCGCCCAGGAGAAGCTCGACGTTTATGTTAGCCTTCTTTGCTCTTAATCTATTCAATGCATTTTTAATTGTAATCTCCATCTGTATGTAATCTTTGAGGTCCTTTCCGGCAGCATCCAATGCCATCGAAAAATAAAGTTTGTCCAGCTCGTCTTCCAATTTTGTCAAATTGTTTGAAAATTTTTTCAAAACAGGATAGTATTCAGTTCTCTTGAAATATTCTATCGCGCTTTCCAAGTTCGTTGATTCCTTTATCACCAGTTCAAAAAAGTTCCTTGACAATTCCCCACTCACAACCAACTCATTGATTATTTTCTCATTCGGGACTTTGGCGTATTTGCCCCTCAAAATTGTTTTTATGTTTGCTATATCGTAGCGTCTCAGGTAAAGTCCGATTTGCTCTTTGGTCTGTCGCAATGCAATTTTCCATATTTTCGAAAACGTGTTCTCCAAATTCCTGTTCAATCCGTATTCAATGAGGTTTGTCCCGCTGAATTTCATGGCAAGCTCTGTGATTTCCTTGTTGTATTCAGTCTCCTGCAGGTATCTTGCAATCTCTTCCTGGGACATCTTGAGGAACTTCTGGTAGTCTTCCTTTCCAAGCAGTTTTGCCTTCATAGCCTTTACTCTAGTGTAGGTATATGGAGATACCCTCACCGCACGTGCAGGATGTTTTTTCATCCTAACTTTGAAAGATTTTTTTTGAAATTTCATTCAGATATATCTCCTTCACATCCTTAAGCAGCACATCAAATGTGTAATTTATTTTGATGGTTTTGCTGGAATTTTCTACTATCACACCGCCGATGCAATCAATCTCGCCCCCGAATTTCAAGCCTTTCATGTCCGAAACGAGTTCCTTATCTCGACCAGCACAGTAAACAAACTTTGCATCCTCCAATTCCTTCTCCGCCCTTTCCACCAACTTGTGCAAGATTTCCTTTCGCTTGGAAGAGTCAATCTTGCTTACCTTCTCAATCACTTGATTGTAGACCTCGTCAAGTATGCTCTTCTTTGCCTCAAGCATCATCTTATGCGTTTTGATATTGCCTGCCGAAAGTTCCATCTTTTTAGTTTCGCCGATTATTCTTCTCGTTTCCTCATCGAATTTTTTGGCCTGTTCATTTCCCTTGCGCATAGCTTCGTCTACTATTTTCTTGGCCTCCTGCTTGCCTTGATCAATTATTTCCTGCTTCTGCTTTTCAGCCTGCGAAATAATTTCATCTATTACATTTTCCAATCCCATGTTTATTCTCTATCATGCTTTGCCTAGTATCAGTATTGCTACAACCATGCCGAAGATGACTAATGTTTCAGGAATGACTGTAAGAATCAAGCCTTTACCAAAAAGCTCTTCTTTTTCAGCCATGGCGCCTATTGCTGCGGTTCCTATATCCTTTTCAGCTATACCTGCAGCTAGCGCTCCTCCAGCTATTGCAATACCGGCTCCGAGTCCTAGCAATCCTGTTCCTATATCTACTGCCATTTTTCTATCTACCTCCTAACATTTTAACTATTCCGAAGGGGCTATACTTGTAGCCTCCTCCCTCATAAAATTTTTGGAAAAACTCAACATAGTGCAATCTGAGTGAATGCAAGAATGGTCCTAAAAGACCGAGCAACAAATTCACCAGATGGCCTGAGAGTAAAATAACTGCGCCGACTATCATCATTAAACCGCCTTGTGCAAAAAGGCCGGATGACAAGTTGTTGATTACTGCCGCAAATGAAACTGACGCAAGACCGATTGCGTATAATCTCATGTATGATAGAATGTTTGACAGAAGTGCAGGAAGTTCGACGATTCTCAACAGACCTTCGCCCTTGATTATCATTGCTATGGAAATTATCGACAACGCACCACCGGCAATCTCGAAAGTTCGGTTTGATTGCAAGAAACCGTAGCCGAGAATTCCAACTGCAACTTGAAGAACCATCCATGAACCTTTCTTCAGGAAAGCGACGAAAAAGTTGTGATGCTTCATCTCATTAATTATGCCCAAAACCAGACCGAGATTTAAATGCACAACTCCAACTGCAACCGATATCAGCATCATTGTGTTTATGTCATGTACTCTGTTCAAAATGGGATGCTTGATGAACTCATGTCCGAAAAATTCGCCGAATACAAAACCGAATGCTATGCTTGCCAAAGCCGAGATGGTTATTATCCTCAACAAAGGCTTGACTTCAACCGGCACCACCTTTCCGATCATAAGCATGGCAAAAAAAGTGATCAATCCGTAGCCGACATCGCCAAGCATGAAGCCAAAGAATAAAGGAAATGCTATGAACATCAGCACTGTAGGATCAATCTCGTAATATCTTGGCAAGGAATACAAATCCAGAAGAAGTTCAAATGGTTTTGCCAATTTGGAATTTTCCAAGACAGTCGGCGGGTTTTTGCCTTGCATTAATTCTACAGAAACCTTTCCCTTAGCTACTTCAGCCAAATTTTGCTTTAGTGCCTCAGCCGTGTCAGCAGGCACCCAACCTATAGCAATAAGTGTGCTCCTGCTCGCAGCAAATCTCAATGGCACTTCTGCCTTTTCATTCAACTCAGCCAATGCAAATTCATAGTTGATCAAAAATTGTGAGTTTGTTTTCTTGAAATCTTCCAGCTGCTTTTCTAAAGTGCTTATCTCTTCTTTAATTTCGGACAGCCTTTCCTCGATTTCTGACTTGCTTAAACCGGGAAGCTTGTATTCGGTAAAACCGGACTTGCTCAGCAGCTCTTTTGTTTTTTCTTCTGTTCCGCGTTTTACAAAAAGTGCAACTGCAATTTGCTTTTCCAATTTTTTTTGAAGAAGGGTGTAATCGGAAGTTATGGATTGCAATTTTGGTTCGATCGGAGATTTTACAGTGCCCAGAAAACTTACAAGTGATTTGTATTCCTTTATTTCAGCTCGGGCGATGCCGAGATTTATCAATGGGTTTTTGGCTTCCTCCGAGAGCTCGGTTTCTTCTGCTTTTGCCTTTTCCATCTTTTCGATAATGCGCCTGAAGGTTTCATTCGAATGTAAAAAATTTTTTTGGGCTTCATGGAAGTTCTTCAAATGCTTAGGCTTGCCTGATATCTTCAGCCTTGCTATCATGGAACGCAAAGCAATCAGCTGCTCTGAATAGCTGGATGCCTCCTTGAATGGCTTGCCAATATCGAAGAACTCCTTCTCGCCCTTCTTGAAATCAAGAATATGCAATACTTTCATTTCGTATAAAGATTCGATAACACTATACGCCTTGTTGGAAGGACTGATTATTCTTACCATTGTCATTTCTTTCGGTTTTATCATCCTATCGCCTCGAGAAATTTCTCGTACAGAAAGCTGACTTGGCCTGAAGTTTTGCTTTTAGAATCGGTCTTGAGTTTCTTTATGCTGAATTCCGCGGTTTCAATCTTCTCGCTCTTCTCTTCCTCTAGTTCCCTTTTCAATTTTTCAAGCAGCTTCGCACGGTCTTTTCTTGATTGTTCCTCAAGTTCTTCTATAATGCCCAACGCTCTTTTCTTGGCTTCAGCAATTATGTTTTCCTTCTCTTGATTGGCATCTTCTATAATCTTAGCTGCACGATTTTCCGCTTCCCTGACCTTCTCAAGTGAATTTTCTATCATTGTTATTTGCCCCAGAGGCTTGACAAGCAATTGAGTTAAAAATGATTGAGGAGTTTAAGCTTAAAAGTTTTTAAATCAGGTTTGGTTGCGAGTTGGAAAAGCTTTTTATTGGCCGAATTTAATGCTATAGTAGGTTGACAGTGCTTGATTCATTTATAATGCGCTTAGTCGAATTGAAAAGCCGTTCTGCATCAGTATTCTTTACCGCCTTTTTTCTAATTGCGTCTTTGCTAACCTTGGCTTTAGCATCTCAAGTCTTTTCACAGCCTGCATATACGGCTGACAGCATCTTTGCTGAACTGTTGGAGGTCAGAAGGGAGCAGCAAATGAGCGACAGGATAGGCTCGTCGATTCGATTTACTCTTAAAAACCCATTGCCGACAGAACAGGAGTTTGAATTTGAATGGGAGGAGTTGCTTGAAGGCGTGGCTCAACAAAGCAACGGATTTGACATCTTAGTTAAAAATACAACCCTGAAGGAAGTAGTTGTACAAAATAAGACGGTTGTTGAAAATACAATCTCACACACCGAGACATTCCCTAACGGAACGATAACTTGGAGCGAACTACAATTGGTTCAGGTGGACGGGAATCCCTCAACCTACAAGGTACTTGTGGACTCTGGATGGGTGAACATAACCCAGATAAAGGACGGGAGGGCAAAACTAAGGCTCAAGCCGAACGAAAACATCGAGATTCAATACATAACATACTTCAAAAGGCAGCTCGGGTTGAACAAGAGGGATGTCATTCCTGCGGTGAAAGTTTTGAATCAGACGTACAAGAAATTTGATTGGGCTGTGACGTTTGAGAATTACAACAAGGTTATAGGCATATCGACAAGCGCTTCGGTTGAGAATGCGACGATATGGGTGGAACTGGCAAGGGCTTCTGGGTTTGATGCTTCTGTTGACATTAGAGATGCCTGTCAGGATATAAGACTAACCAACAATGCTAATGATACGGCTCTTAAATTCGGAATAGGGACTCTTGAATTGAGCGGGTGCAACACGACATCTGGAAACAGGACGCAGATTAATTTCAGGGCAACCTCTGATATGAACACAAATCCTGTTCATGTGTGGTTCAATGATTCAGCGGTTACAACTTTTGGAAATGTTACTTGGTATATAACTAATGAAACTTATGATGCAGGAGACAGAGGTGGATTTACCACTACTGGAAGCCCGACCTTTTCAAATAAAATTGTAAAAATGGGGAGTGACCCTGGATTTGCATTTGCATTAAGGAATATTCCAGCAATCAATCCAAAAACTAATGGGACAGTCGGGGCTTATGGAAAGCTGTTGCTTAGAAGTACTGGAGACAGGTGCAGAATTGACATATACCACAATGGGAATACTATTCAAGGCAGTCAAAGGCTGTTTGGAGTAGGTGGAGATGGCGGGTTCTTTGCGGTTGATGATTATAACCAGGGAGCACAGACATTTGGAGCTCCATTTCCAAGCACCAATGTCCAGTACATGATGAAAATAGAGTTGAAGGAAAGGCTTTACGGGAAGGCATGGTTAAATAGCATAGACGAGCATGTGGGTTGGAATCACAGCTTTTCCAATACCACTGATGCTACGGGAATCACATATTTCGGAATTGAAAAAACGGGGGGAGATTGCGAGTATGATGACATTTATTTCTACAATAACTCAAATGCAGGCGTGGGGGAGCCGAGGATTTACAACCTCACTTCTTTTACGATAACGATGACTCCGGTCTTTACCGTGAGTGGCGGCGGGGACCCTCCAGCATCTCCATACCTAAGCGAGAGTAGCGGAAGGGATGCGATTATAGCCGGCATAAGAAATGCTCTCGGCACTTCAGTCCCTATCTATACGGACCAGCAAATCTATGTCAGGCTAACGAACACTTCGCAATACTTGGGAAGGTTCGACAAGGCAACAAGGGTCGGAAGCCAGATATGGGCCTTCAACTACATCACGGACAGCCAGACTCCTGCGAATGTCCCTGGTGTTGGGAATGCATTGAATGTTTTAGAGATGGTAAACAGGACCACCAGCGCAAATGTCACAACCGATGTGCAGAACTTCATTGCAAATACCAGAATGTCGTGATGGTGAGATGCATTTGGATTATAACAAACCAGAATTTGATTTTGGTTCTCATCAGTTTTCTGGTTTTAGTTCCCGCATCGATTGCTGCCGACGACTCCTACAAGCCTTACCTGCATAAGGCCAATATCCCCGAGCATCCGAAGGTGAAATTGTACGGGAGCTATAGCACAAACTTGTTCACTGGAGCGGCTACTTACGCGTATCCCATAGAGGTTCCTAAAGGCACCAATGGATTGCAGCCATTTCTGTCAATAACGTACAACAGCCAGAGTGTGAAGCAGAGGCCTGGAGTACTCGGCAGCGGATGGCAGTTGACGCAGAGCTATGTGTTCAGGGATGTGAACGGCACGGCGGCCAGCACGCCCGACGACGAGTTCAAACTAATCCTAAACGGCAATGCTTATGAATTGGTTTATGACAGCAATGACGGGTTGTTCCATACCAGGATTGAGTCGTTCATGAAGATCCAGAATTCGTCAAGCATCAACAACACCTATGGCCTTTACTGGATTGTTACTGCAAAGGACGGCACGCAGTACAGGTTTGGATACAGCAACTATTCTGAACTGGCGTCGAATACGGGAAAGAATTATGCTGTCAGGTGGAGCGTTGATTTGGTTAACGACACCCACGACAACAAGATATTTTACCATTATTCTGAGGACCCAAACTCAGAGGACAACGGTGCCGCATACCTGGTTCAGATACAGTACAACAATGACAGGAGGAGAGTTATAGATTTTGTCTACGAGGGTTCCGCAAGGCCTGACAAGAGGACGGTGTTTGAGCAGGGGAACATTCTTAATGAAAGCAGGAGGCTTGAAAATATTCACGTGTTTGCAGACGGCAAGCTGGTCAGAAATTATAGCTTCGAATATCTGAACTTGAGCGCAGAGAGGTCCTTGTCGTCTTTGGGGAGGATGAAATATTTCGGCTCTGACGGGGTCTCGCTGCTTCACCAGATATCGTTCGACTATCATTCTCCTGGCGCAAATTTCAGCAAGTCTTTCACAAAGTGGGTGATGCCCACGGATTTTTCCGTGGAGACGTCTGACCACGGGGCGAGGCTGGTCGATTTCAATAACGACGGGTTTGTTGATGTGCTGCTGGGAAGGGAAATCAATGCGGACAAGAGGGCTTGGGTAAACGACAGGAACGGCAATTTCGTGCCTGACAATTCATTTGCCCCGCCGATTTATTTTGTCGACAGCAACGATGCTGACCAGGGCGTGAGGTTTGCGGACTTGAACAATGACGGGTTGATGGATATCGTGCAGTCGAAGAACACGCCTGACACGAGGCTGGCGTGGCTCAACAACGGCACGGGGTGGAACAGTTCGGCCGCATGGAAGTTACCAAACTCTGTTTATTTTCTCCAGGGCGGTTTTGACGGCGGGACTCATTTGGTTGATTTCAACGGCGACGGGAGGGTCGACATACTGCAGTCGAGAGGCGGCAACAAAAGCGCGTTTGTAAACAACGGCGACGGGTGGACTAATGTGAGCTCTGTGTGGGTGGCTCCTGTGGAGTTCATAGACGGCACGGGTGTGGACACGGGGGCGAGGCTGGAGGATGTTAATGGGGATGGATTGGTTGATATCATCAAGGGGCACAACGGGCATAATGCGTGGCTCAACATGGGGAATGGCACTTGGGCGGACTTTTCCTCCGTGTGGGCTCCCCCGATTGATTTTGTGACTGGCAGCAATCCTGACAGGGGGGTTAGGTTTGCCGATATAAACGGCGATGGTTTGGTTGACATTATTGAGGATTACTTCAATGAAAGCACTTCGTCGAGGAACACTTGGCTGAATAATGGGAATGGGTGGACGATGAACAACTCATGGGGGTCTCCTGAGGTTTTCATAATGAACGGGAGGAATATTGGGAGGAGGGTGTCGGATGCAAATGGCGACGGCTTCATGGACATATTCATAGCCAACGGCAGCACCAAGTTCACTTGGATCAAGAACCAGACCACGCCTTTCCTGCTCAAGCGCATCGTCAACGAGCTTGGCGGGGTTATTGCGATAGAGTCGATAAACTATACCGCCTCCACGTCATTCGGCAACAACGGAACCAATAACGTTTCCGACATCGGGTTCAATGTCTGGGTCGTGGCGAATGCAACGCAGAACAACTCCATGACCAATGCATTCGGCGTTGTCGGAAGGTTCAATTACACGTATGCGAATGCCAGCTACGATTATGACGATTTTGAGTTTAGGGGATTCGGGGTTGTGAACGAGACGCTGCCTGATAACTCGTTGGTAAGCCATTACTTCCACCAGGATGATGCGAGGAGGGGGACGGAATACAAGACAGAGGTGTTTAATTCCACGGGCAGCATTTTCTCGAAGGATGAGAGCGTGTACAATTTCACCAACACCAGCGGCTATTTCAAGATTTTCCTTCTTTCGCAGGCTAATTATTTGCATGATGGCAACTCCACCGGCGCCAAGGTGACGAATGCCTCTTATTCATACGACAATTTCGGGAATCTTGTCTCGAGTGTATTCTTTGGCGATGTCAATGTAACTGGAGATGAGAAGTACGAGAGGTATTCCTATGTTGTCAACAGCACTTCATGGATTGTCGACAGGCTGAAGCAGTATCAACTATTTTCATCGGACAATTCCACCAAAGTTGGTGATGTCAGGTATTCTTATGATGGATTGCCATACGGTTCGAATGCTACTAAAGGCGATGTAACAGAAATTGATACTTGGGTTGACACTGGGGGAAGGCATGTCGTCAAGTATGATTATGATCCTTTCGGGAATGTGGTTAGGCAGACAGACCCTCTTGGAAGGGTTGTAAGATATAACTTCGGCTTTAGGGACACTACATTCACTTATCCTGATGCGGTTACCAATGCGCTATTTCACAGGGCTGACTACAAGTATGATCTGGGTACTGGGAACCTATTGTGGCAGTTTTCGAATGATGTGAATACCTCTTATCACTATGATGTTTTTGGAAGGATTGCCAAGGAAGTGCAGCCGTTTGATAGCTTTGAACTGCCTACCAAAAACTACACCTACATATTCGACGGGGTTGCGCCTGAGATAATCAAAGTTTCACAAAGGACTACTGCCAACAAGACTTACGACACTTACTTCTACTACGACGGGTTTGCCAACTTTGTTCAATTTAAAAGACCTGCTGACGGCAGCCAGCAGATTGTGAAGAATCTTTTCTATGATAGTCTTGGCAGAGTTGTTAGCGAGCAGAATCCATATTTTGATAGCTTTAGTACTGGATTGAGCACGCCGTCTGCTACTGTCAACAACACTAACTACACGTTTGATGTGCTGGGTAGAGTGACTTTTGTTAGAAACCCAGACGGGACGAACAAGACAATTTTATTTAATCACAGAACTATTACAGCATTCGACGAGAACAGCCACAGGAAAGCTTACGTGCTTGATGGGTACGATAGAATTGCAAATGTCTTGGAGTACAACAACGACCCAATCCTAGATGCAGTATTGAACGTAACTTCCGAGGAAGTCTACAACACCTCTTACGAGTATGATACTCAAGACAATTTAATCAAGATTACCGATGCTCTTGGCAACAAGTTTACATTCGCTTATGACTCGCTTGGCAGGAGAATTGCACTTAGCGACCCTGATTTGGGGAATTGGACTTATGCATACGACCTTGTTGGCAATCTAATTACTCAGAGGCAGAATGGTGGGGGCAATCTTGTTACTGGCGATGGATATTACAGGGAATATGATGGATTGAATCAGTTAATAAAAATTAGGAATGGCAGTACATCTAGTTCACCAATATTAGAAAACTATACATACGACCCGTTCGGGCAGAGGATAAAGATTTCTAGGAATGACACTACAAACACGACAGTATACATCCCGTTCAAGGAGCTAATGAGAATTAAAAATTCCACTGGCACTTTTGACTTCACTTACGTATACCAGGAAGGAATACTTGTTGCGAGAGTTAATCCAGATGGCAGTAAATATTTCTACCATCCAGACCATCTTGGGAGCACTACGTTGATTACTGATTCTAATGGCAATGTTGTCGAGAACAGTTACTACTCGCCTTATGGGGAGTTGCTTGGAGGTGGTCTTGCCGACCCGAAGTTATACACAGGACAATTCAAAGACCAAACCAACACTTACATGCTTTGCAACGTTCCTTACAAGCCTGAGTGGGGATTGAGGTTACGACCTGATCCGATAGTTCAAAATCCGTATAACCCGCAGTTTCTGAATAGGTACTCGTATGCGCTAGGCAACCCTTACAAGTACAAGGATCCTTGTGGAAAATACTTAGAATCTGCTGTAGATGTAGCGTTCATAACTATGGATATACGGGATATACAAGATGATCCAACTAATCTTTGGAATTATGGTTCTTTGATTGCTGATATAGGCGGGTTGGCTGCTCCTGGTTTGACTGGCGGGAGAGTTGTAGTAAAAGGAGCTGAAGCTGGGATTAATGCGATTAGTTCTGGTGGTAAAATTACTGATATTAGTAGAAATATTGAAAAAGCCAAACAAATCGAAATAAACAAACAAATAAGCAAAAGCTCAGAAAGCACAATAGCTAAGCAAGAAGGAGGAGTGCTTAATAAGCAACCATTATCTACTAGTCAAGGCAAACGCATTCCAGATGTAATAGTACCGCAAACTGGAAAAGCATTTGAAGTCAAAGTTGGAAGAGTTTCTGCAACAAAAGATTTTAAAGCCCAAATAGCAAAAGACATAGAACTAGTGCAAAGTGGTGTAAAGAAAAGTATACAGTGGGTTTTATTTGAAAGTCCTATAACTGGAAAGTCTGGATTCACAAGGGGTGCATTAAAAGAATTTGAAAAGTCAATAGAACAAACTAAAGGTGCTATTTCGTATGTTGTTTCACAGGTGAAAATAAAATGGCCGTAAGAAATTATAAACTAATAGAATTTCCGATCAAAAGAAGCTTCAAAGAAATGTCCGAGAAAGAAGCTGAAAAATTTCTAAAATGGTTTGTTAAATCTATACCGGGAAGGATAGAAATTTTTAAAAAAACGGCGCAAAATACTGGATACGACCCTAGAAAACTAAACTTTTCTCCAGAGTCTCTAAAATATTTAGGTGAATGGTTTGCAAAACGCATAACAAGTAGAAAATTGACTAAAAATGAAATTGAAAAAATTGAGAGTGGAATTCCGGGGCACTTAAAACCGCATGTGGATATACCGAAAGTAGACCTGTCTAAGGAAACACTTTCCTTATGTTACGATATAGGAATGTATCTTGGTGAAACATTTAGAAAAAATGTAAAAGGACTTAAATGGGACTTTATCAAGAAACCTAAAAATGATATAGATTACCATAAACCTGTTTTAGTCGGTGGGAAGATACCAGTAAATCCTATACATTTAGTAAAAGTTTTTGCTACTGGACTTTTGGACAAAACATATTCCTCTCACAGACTTAGAGAAGTCTACGACTCTAACATAGAGTATTATTTTACAAAGGAGAGTAAAAAATGAGATTGTTATTTTTACTTACATTACTTCTAACAATAATTTTATTTACACAAGAAGCTGAGGCATTAGATTATACAGAACCTTCAACTGAAACTTCTTTTCCCTTTCCCACCAACCTCACCATCTTCGAAACTCTAGGAACTATAGCAGACAAAGATAACAACACCATCGGCAACTTTTCACACTACCTAATCGGATTTGAAATATTTTTGGAAAACTATTCGGTAGAAATAGACGCAACTTTCCCAATCGTTGAAGAATACTCCTACGACCCGTTCGGTCAGAGGATTAAAAGAGGCTTATATGAAAACTGAAACAATAGTTTTTATTTTGTTTTTGCTAGCATTGCCACAATTAGCCGTAGCCTCTGTGCAAAATCTCACCTACGACAACCCAACAAACCAAGTGAACATATCCTACGATGCATTGAACAGAATACTTACGAAAAACATGACAAGTATAAACATCACCTATGCATACGACAAGGATTACGAGGGGACATTAACCAACATCACCTTCAGCAACTCAACATTCAAATACGAATACGATGACAAGCTCAGAGTAACTAAAGAAACTAGAACCATAGACGGAATCATTTTCGAGAAAAGGAACTACTACGACTCCATGGACAGGCTGGTGAAACAAACGCTCAGCCCAGGCATAACCACGGACTACAACTACAACAACCAGAGCAAGATATCAAAAATAATTGATTTTATCAACAGCACATTCCACAACGCGTTCGACAATCCTCTAAATAGAACTTATGCAAATACAAGGGTTACTGAGTTCTCATACGACTCCCAGAATGCGAGGCTGGCGCAGATAAGGACAGGAAGCGTACAAAATCTGACTTACTACTATGACAAGGTTGGCAACATCATTGTGATAGACGACAAGGCAAACGGCAGGACGTACAACATGACCTATGATTTCTTGGACAGGCTAGTAAATGCCAGCTTAGGTGGTCAGACATTCTACTATTCCTACAATGCAATAGGCAACATCCTGAAAATTGTCAGGAACAGCATCAACACGACCAAGTTCGTCTACAACGGAACTCCAGTCCATGCGCCATTCCAAATAGTGACTGGCGATGCAGGAATAGATGTAATCAACCAAGGAGAGCTCTATTCAACCAACAGGACAAGAACAATTCAATTCTACCTTGCTAACGAGAAGAACACAACTGCAACCAGCGGCGCTTGGAGCATAGACTTCGGCACCATACTGGTCAATTCAGCAATCGCATTCGACATCCTGAACAACGAATCTATATTGGTTGTAGCCGCGAACAACTACACCAGCGCAGGAGACTACAGGATAAATATCACTGGACGCTCAGCAAGCAATTCAGTAGATTTTGAAAATCTAAATGCAAAGTTTGGAATCAAGATAACGGACTTGTCAACTCCCAACCAAGACAGGACTTTGGTGAACTTCAGCCTGCAGATATTCAACGACATGGATGTCGCGTCTTCAAGCGTCAATTGGGACTGCAGCGAAGGGAGGTCGTCCAACTCCTCATTCACCATGGCTGCCAAGGAATACAGAAACATCACATTTAATTATAATTACTCATTGCCAGGGAAGAAGACTTTCACTTGCATTGCAAATTCAACAGATGGCAACCATTCAAAGACAATCAATTTTGAAATCAAGGGAATAGCTATAGAAGACTACAATGCGAGCTCGCTATCAGGAAACAATAGGCTGGTAAAGTTCAACATCACAAATTACTATTATCCATCTACGATAACATGGCACATCATCAGTGATGGGCAGACCTTTTCAAACTCTCTTACATTAGCCACAAACCAGTCAAGACAAATAACACAGGATATAACCTACACAACGGAGGGAGATAAGAATGTTTCTGTAGTAGTTTCTTCCGGAGGCTTAAGCGACAGATTCAATGAGACATTTACTTTGAAATCTATAGAAATAGAAAACTACAACAGCTATAGGGAGAGGGAGACCAACAGGACAACCAACTTCACAATCAAGAACTACTGGCCGCAGGACTTGGCTGTTTCTTGGAACATGACTGATCCTAGCGTCACCAACAGTAACATCTCAACCTTGCCAAGAGGCGGGGCGACCAATGTCTCCCACAGGCACAACTACACAACCCAAGGCAACAAGTCAAACACAATAAACGCATACAGCGGCTCTTTCCTCGATTCTCTTGTCGACAGGTTCGTCGTAAAGATGGTTGAGATAACCGAGCATTCCACATTCTCGGAAAGCCAGGGCAGCACTATACAATTAATTACCGCAGTAAACAACATAGGCCAGAGGGCGGTTTCATGGCTGTTCAAGACTGATGCCCAAAGCATATCATCCAATCAAGATGTGACATTAAACACTACAGAGCCCTTGTTCATCGTAATTGAAACCAATTATTCTAGCGGCGGGGTATATCCAACAAATGTCACTGTAAACTCAACAGGATACAATGACACGGCGTCTGGGATTGTTTCGCCGTAAAATTTAACCGTAACTTCTCCAGCTGTAACCGCATTTCTTGCATCTGTAGAACAATGTCGGCGGCTCATCAGCAGTTCTTGTCTGCTGCATCCACCAATGAGCTTCCATGTGCTCGCACTTAGGACACATTATCTTTGTCGTCGGCAATTCTGCTATACCCTCGTCCTTGCCCATGACAACTATTCCCCTCTTCTGGTCTGCAATATGCTCCGATATCACAATTTTTTCGCGCTTTAATTTTGTCTGCTTGTGCCCTTTCTTGCAGATCAAAAATGTCCTCTTGCCTTTCCTCTCAATTACCAGAAGATTGCCGCATTTTGCGCAGAACTTAATCATATCAAATACCGAAGATTTTGGAAGCTAATACCTTTACATATCCGAGTTTGGGAATTATAAAGATTACTTTGCCGCTTATTTGGCTCTTGCTGACCGAGGATTCGTACGGCAACTGGCTGAGGTTGTTGTCCCCCTTTGTCTGGAAGGTCCCGTCGTCGTTGACTTTTATTATCCTGTGGATTATCGGCGCTGGCTGGCTCTCTACACTATACACTATCACATCGCCTATCTTGTAGCTATCCGAACCCTGAACAACAGGCATATCACCTATAGCGAATCCGCCTGCCGCTGGCCATGAATCAATCTCAGCTCTTGAATAACTGTAGGCTCTCTGCAACACGCTGTAATGCGTCAATTCGGCATTGTCATGCTGCATCGAGGATGAAACCACTGCAACCACCGGCAAGCTTGTATTCAAAACAGATGCCAAAACCACATAATAGAAAAATGCCGCAAAGATTACCCCCAAGAATATCGAGAAGAAAATTCCTATCCATCCTTCATTTAGCCTTTTCCAGGTTTCACGCGCGTCCATAAGATTCTCCCCTTACTATTGCTGTCGCTATCAAATGAGCTACCCTTAGGGGTTCTGGTATGTCTCCGTGCGTAGAGCTCAAGAGCAGCGTATCTTCAACATCCTCGTCCGCCATTCCGATCGCCTGGTAATAGATTGTCTTGTCGGCACCAAGCTTGCATTCCTTTATTTTCCCAGCATTTTTAATCAGGTTCCATCTCAAATCAGAATCGACGAAATTGTCCAAGGCATTTTTTACAGAATTCAGGTCCGGATATTTCCTGTTGAAAACTATCACAGGGATGTTTGTGTTCTCATGCAGCTGTTTTATGTCTATTATGTTAAAACCGCCTACCGTAATGCCGTCTAGCATGATTACTTTTAACTGTTGTTTATGCCTGCTGGAATTAATAAGCTTTTCCAGTTTCTGCGTAGAATCCAGTCCGTCAACCTCCACGTCTGTTTTAAGTATCCCGTCCAAGAACCTGCCTCCCCTATATACAACGCCAACTACAGGAGTGGTTTTTGTTTTAGAATCAAAAGGGCCGTCATCAAAACCTAGTATTCTTATCTCTGGTTTAAGCATTATACCGAAAAGAAATATGCAAATTAATATTTAAAGTTTGTCTAGTTAAACAGGCTCATCAACAATCATGAATTGATCTCGATGGTATATCCATAGATGTCTTATTAGCTCTTGAGCGGGAACATTTGCTCCGCATCTTTTACATAGTACAGGCATATGACCTTACCTTTTCTAAACTATGCTTTCGTTTAGTATTTAGATTAAACCAAGTATAAATATGTTGTATTGAAGTTGTGCCGTTGAAAGACTTAAAAGGTATAATCGATAATTCTTGTTATGGTTAAGAAAACTTTCCCTGAAGCGCTGGCAAGATTGTTCCTCAGGGTTTATGTTTGCAGGGTATGCAAGAGCAAGATAAGGGCTGACTCTGCCAAGGTTAAGGAAGCCAAAGTCAAATGCAGGAAATGCGGCAGCAGGGCATTAAGACCTAAGAAAAGACCGTTGTGATGACATGGCTTTGGAGTATATCACGACCAGAGGATTGGAAAATTCTTCTGGAAAGGCTAATGGCAAGATTAGAATTTTGAAACTAAAAGAGGAAAGCGAAGCTAATGTTGATTTAACATGCCCCGAATGTAATAATAGCGAAAAGAGAAAAGAGGGGTGGGGCGAGCCCTTCGTAACTGGAACTGGCGCCAACCAGAAGTTTAACTTGACATGCAACAAATGCGGATTCAAGATAAAACTGTTGAGATTGAAGAAAGAAGCAAAGAAGAAATAGTTTTCTTAACTGTTATTTTGTATGACAAAGGACTTCCACCACTTCAAGGGAAATGAACTGACTAGGTCTGAAAAATTACAGAGAAAAGTAGTGGAATTGCTTCTCAAAAGCAAAATCCCTGACGAAAAGCGCGAAAGCTCCATAGTCTGGGAATTAAAGCATTCCTCTGGCTGCTTGCAAATAGGCAGGATACTCGCCCAAAAAAGGAATTTGGATGTTGAAATTGCAGAGATTGCTTGTTTGCTGCACGATATTTATGTCATTGTTGAGGGGAAGTACGAGGGTCATGGGAAAAGAGGCGCCGAAATCACTGGAAAAATCCTTGAAGATTCTCGGGACTTCAGCAAAGAAGAAATAAATACCATTACCGAATCTATAGCCCACCACAGCGAGAAACAAATCTATACCGACAAGCCTTATGTCGAGTTAGTGAAGGATGCGGATGTTTTTGACTGCTCCCTATACGAAAATGCAAAAGGGTTTTACATCTTGCACAAGCCAAAGGAAATTTACGACGAATATGTGAAGCGAATCAAGTCTGTAAGGAAAGAGCTTGGATTAAAACAAGACGATGTCTTTAGGGAATGAAAATGCCTTGGAAGAAAATACTGGCAAGGGAATATGGTGTGCAATATACAGAATTATCGTTGAAGTGCCTGACTCCAATCAACAGCTTCATTGTCCCAGCCCCCTTTTACGAGCAAATTTATGTGCCGGAACACGGGAATGAGGTTTGCTACATAGATGAAGAGAAGTGGAATGAATTTGTTGTCAGATTAAAAGAGAAGTACCTAGATAATCCCGAAAACTATGAGGGATTCGAAAAAATGTTCATCCAAACTGGAAATGACTACCTGCTGACAGCCGAGAAGATAGCAAAATCTAACCTCAAGGATAAAACCAACAGAGAATTAAAAGAAATGTATCTAGGCTACAGTAGCAAAAATATTAGATACGGCCCGTTCATCTGGATACAGTTTATCATAAACAATTTCTTTTCAGACAAAGCTAAGGAGATAATCGAAAACAAAATCGGGGAAGACAATGAGAAATTGCATGATCTCATCGAAATAGCTTTAAGACCCGATAAGAAGGCTGCATCAGTTCAACTGAATGACCTAGCTTCTAAATGGGAAAGGATGAATGAGGATGAAAAAACTGCGGTATACGAGAAATTCCAATGGCTGCCTTGTTTGGACATACACAACATGCCGTGGACAAAGCAGAAATTTTTCTCGCACATAAGCGAGTTCAAGAAAACCGAAAATGTTGCATCGACATCTTATGGTGATTTGATTGAAAGCATCAGACCTTCAGATGAAGAGATGAAAATACTTGACATCGCAAAGCGACTATCCTATCTGAAAGATTTGAAGGACGATTTCAGAAGACAGGGTATATTCTATGGCCAAAAGTTGTTTGAGGAGATTGCCAGGAGAATGTCGGTAAAAATGGAGGACGTTTCTTACATGATGGAGGATGAAATTGTAGATTTTCTGGATAGTGGAAAGGGTGTTTCTAAAAGTGTCGTAGAAGAAAGGGAAAGAGGATTTGCCATTTACTTTAACGCAGAGAAGAAGCTTGTTTGCAAAAGTGGCAATGGGCTGCAAGAGACTTTAGAAGAATTGGGTTTGACGTCAGTTGATGAACTTTCGGAAGAAATAAAGGGGATTTCCGCATCCCGCGGTAAAGCGTCAGGCATCGTAAAGATTGTCAGAGGTGTTTCAGACTTGGCAAAGGTAAACAAGGGTGATATCATTGTGGCTGTCATGACTCATCCCGATTATGTGATAGCAATGCACAAGGCGGCTGCGATTGTCACCGATGAAGGGGGGATTACCAGCCATGCTGCAATCGTTTCTAGGGAGTTGAGAATACCATGCATAGTGGGCACTAAGAATGCCACGAAGGTTCTAAAAGATGGGGATAGGATAGAGATTGATGCGACTGCTGGATTAGTAACAAAAGTTAAATAAAAAGGCATTCTAAAGACAATAGTTAATTATGCTCGGGTGGCAGATTGGATATGTAGCCGCCTGCAGAGCGGCGCAAGGGGGTTCGATTCCCCTCCCGAGCTCTGATTTGTGATAGAATGGCTGCTATAGAAAAAGGAACTATAAAAGTAGTGTGGATAACAAAGAATGCTAAGAGGATATTTTCTAAAATGTTTGAGAATATAGATGAAGCAAGGAAATTCGGTGAAATAAAAAAGGATTACCTGATTTTCAAGCTGCTTTGGGAGAAGAAATTTGAGTCCTTTGCATGGGAACTGCTTCCTTATGGGAATTATAAATTGTATGAGGCAGCATTGAAATTCTATCAAAAGTACAAGGGTAGTAAGAATATAATAGAGAAGATTTTTAGATTGTAATAATTACATTAGAGCTCTTAACTTGTGATCGAATGAAAATACCTACAAGCATCGAACTGTTCCTTTTGCGCCCAACTTTTATATTATTTCTAATTTTCCTCTTGCCCTACTATCTTGCTGTCTCTTTGGTTGCCTACCTGCCTTTGCCAGGAATTTTTAGCTATCCGACAAATCTCGGTGGGCTCTTTATAGTTCTAGTTGGAATTTTTCTAGATGTTTATTCAGTAAAATCATTTCTAGATGCCAAAGGCACACCCATGCCATGGAAACCGCCAAAAGTCTTGCTCACAACAGGTCCGTTTCGGTACACGAGAAATCCTATATATCTTTCCTGGTTATTGATGATGAGTGGATTTGCAGTTTTCATAAACTTATCAACGATGTTCATAATCATCCCAATCTTCATGCTAGCCGTGCATTTTGCAGTAGTTAGGTCGGAAGAAAGGAATTTGGAGAAAAGATTTGGGAAACGATATTTAGAATATAAGAAGAAAGTGCCAAGATGGATTCCAAAATTATAACTGCAAAGATTAATACTTAGATAGCCTTATAAAAGAAACTATAGATAGTGATAATATGAAGTTGCAAACTGTCGTGTGGAGAGAAGATGATATGTATGTAATCAAGGAAGCGGTTACTGGTGTTACCACTCAAGGCAAAACTATTGAAGATGCAATAAATAACATAAAAGAAGCAGTAGAGCTCTATCTAGAAGAAATGCCGGAAATGAAAAAAGAGCTTAAAAGTATGGAAACAATTGGTGCGGTTAGTGTCGAAATTGCCTAGGCTTTCTGGCATTAAAATAATAAAAATTTTGGTGAAGGAATTCGGCTTCAAAGCTGCCAGACAGACAGGAAGTCATGTTGTCCTAAGGAAGTTTATTGGAAGGGAGAAAATAGCAACCGTTATCCCTCTGCATAAAGAAGTGACGCTAGGCACTCTATTGGGAATTTTAGAACAAGCAAGAATCAGTAAAGAGGAATTCTTAAAATCTCTAGAATAATTTTTAAGGTGTTTCATTGGAAGAAGTACAATTGACACAAGAATTGGTTAGGATAGATTCACAAAATCCACCAGGAAACGAAAAGCAGGTAGCAAAATATATTTTTGATTATTTGGATGGTTTGAGAATTGACACAAGATTGGTTGAATTTGGAAGTAATAGATATAGTGTAGTTGCATCGGTAGGTAAGGGTAATGGGTTGATGTTTAATACGCATATCGATACTGTTCCTGTGGGTGATTTGAAAGCATGGAAATACGATCCATTTTCTGCGAAGATTGTTGGGGATAAAATTTATGGTAGAGGTGCGAGCGATAGTAAAAGTGGTGTTGCAGCTATCTTAACAGCTTTGAAGAATAATGTGAAACGAAATTTCAAAAGAAAGTTATTAATCGCGTTGGTCGGGGATGAGGAAGTAGCCCAAGGTGGTAGCAAATACCTGATTAAAAATAGGGGGAAAATTTTCAAAGATGTCAAATATGGTTTGATTGCAGACAGTGATTATGATATTGCTGTTGGACAAAAGGGAATATTGCATGTTAAATTTGTCTTTCATGGCAAGGCTGCGCATGGCTCTGAACCAGAAAAAGGAGTTAATGCAATTACGAAAGCTACGAAATTTGTAAGTAGCTTGGAAGCAATTCAAAGTAATTTGAAAAAACACAAAGATGTCACGCTTGGGTATGGAACGATAAATGTCGGTAAGATTTCTGGTGGGACGAAGGTGAACATAGTTGCAGACAAATGTGAGGTTGAGGTTGATAGAAGGCTTACGTGGGGTGAAACTCCTAATTCTGCATTGAATCAGTTCAAAAATTTGTTAAGAAAACAGAGCATAAGTGCAGAAGTTAAATTTTTGAATGAACCAAGACTTGCTGTTAAAACAGCTAAAGATTCCAAGCTAGTTGAAGTTTTGAAGAGTATCGATGGTAAACTAAAAGTGGGTTCAAAATCAGGATATACGGAAATGGAATTGTACATAAGGGAGTTGAGTATGGAATGCGTTGCATGCGGTCCTATAGAAAAGGGTCAGGCGCACGTCAATGACGAGTTTGTAAAAATTTCAAGTATCAAAAAAACCACTAAACTTTATACAGATTTGATAAGAAAATGGTGCTGCTAATTTAAGCTCTTTTAAGAGAATATTAATTAGGTTTAAAATAATATCATATTTAAGTGAATTAATTGAACATTAATTTGATTTTAGCTTCTGTACTTATACTTAGCCTTTTATTTGGCATGCTTTTCACAGTTCTTGCCACAACAGCCTACCTTTTGGGCTTCTTCGAATGGTATTTCTTAATTATCTTAACTCTAGCAGTAAATTTTTTCATATGGCTACTTTCACCATACATAGCAGACTGGATCTATAGGTTTTTTTATCATGTGGAATGGATTGGTATAGAAGGTTTGAAAAAGAGAGATCCTAACATAGCTTCTTTTGTAGAAAGTGTTTGTAACTCTAAGAAAATAAAAGTCCCGAAGATAGGAATAATTAAAGACGATAATCCAACAGCATTTGCTTATGGTAGTGCGCCTTTCAATTCAAGAATAGTCTTTACTGAGGGATTATTTACTTACTTGAAATCAGACGAAATCAAATCTGTACTTGCCCATGAGATAGGTCATATAGTTCATCTTGATTTTATCATAATGACAATGGCTTCTGTCATAGTTCAACTATTATTTGAGGTATATGTAATAACAAGAGGTGGTGGTAGGAGAAAAGGTGGTGGAGCTATATTTCTCGCAGTTGCAGCAATTTCGTATATTTTCTACATTATAGGCACATACATAGTTTTGTTGCTGAATAGGACAAGAGAATATTATGCAGATGAATTTTCAGCAGAAGTTACAAAAAATCCCAATCTGTTATCAAATGCACTTATAAAAATATCCTATGGTATAATAAAAAATCCTGAAAGAAGTGAAAAGGAAATTAGGTTCCTCAAGTCGACCAGAAGTTTAGGTATATTCGATTTCAAGATGGCAAAGACTATGGGTCTTGTTTATCTGAATTCGGTAAAAATGAAAAGCTGGGCTCCTGTAGAAGGGGCTATACTTTTTGATATGCATAACCCATGGGGCTGGATTTCGGAATTGAGCTCAACGCATCCTTTGACTGGAAAAAGAATAAGAAGATTGTCGAACTTTGCTGTAAAAATTGGAGTGAAACCATTATTCGATTTTAACAATCTCTTAACGAAATATCAAGTCGATAAAAGGAAATTGTATAGAAACTTCTTCATAGATGTATTTTTCCATCTTCTCCCTGTGACCATACCTTTAGCAGTTGGTGGCTTGCTTGTATCAAACTTCTTTACCCCCAATACTTTAAGCGGTTATACGGAACAATTACCGTTCTTTATTGGATCATTGTTAGCATCTTTCGGCGCAGGGACTTTATTAAGAACTCTTTATACTTATTCGACACGGAATAAATTCGAAGATACTGACATAGCCGACATAATGGATGACATATACACTTCTAGTATAAAAGGCAGACCGATTAAGTTTAGAGGTAAGATTGTTGGGAAGGGGGTACCAGGTTACATATTTTCAGAAGACATGATGTTCGAAGATAAAACCGGCATAATATATTTGAATTATGAAAATTTCATACCGCTTTTTGGGAATTTGATTTTCGCACTTACAAAAACAAACAAGTTGATCGGAAAGAGCTGTACTGTAGACGGGTGGTTCTTAAGGGGTTTATCGCATTGGATAGAGCTTAACAAGATATACGTCGAAGGCAAGGAAATAAGAAGTTACGCAAGAGCGCTTGGAATTGTCATTTCATTTTTGATCGTATTTGCTGGGTTGTCTGTTGCATTTTTGCTATAAAGTTATTAGTTTTCGATTAGAAATTATTTATGGTTAATATTACACTAAAAATTTTCAACACATTGGATAGAAAAAAAGAAGTCTTCAAACCCTTGAAGGATAGAAAAGTCGGGTTGTATACCTGTGGTCCTACTGTCTATGATTTTGCGCATCTCGGGAATTTCAGAACTTACGTCTGGCAGGACATGCTTAAAAGATGGCTGCTGTACAGGGGATTCAAAGTAAAGCATGTGATGAATCTTACAGATGTCGATGACAAGACAATCAAAGGCGCGAGAAAAGAGGGAATCAAATTGAAAGATTTCACTCAAAGGTACACCAAAGCGTTTTTTGATGATATGAAATCCCTGAACATCCTGCCTGCAGATATCTTCCCAAAAGCCACAGAACACATAAAGGAAATGACAGGCTTGATAGAAACTCTACGCAAGAAGGGAGTTGCATACAAATCTACTGACGGAATCTATTTTGACATTTCTAAATTCAAAAGTTACGGCAAGCTTTCAAAAGTAAAATTAAAGGGATTGAAGGCTGGCGCGAGAGTTAGAAGCGACTTGTATACCAAGGAGGAAGCGCAAGATTTCGCATTATGGAAATTCTGGGATGAGGAGGATGGTGACGTATTCTGGAATGCAAAAATCGGGAAAGGGAGGCCTGGATGGCACATAGAATGCAGTGCCATGAGCATGAAATATTTGGGAAGGACATTTGACATTCACACAGGCGGTGTTGATTTGATGTTCCCGCATCATGAAAATGAGATTGCACAGAGTGAAGCGGCAACAGGAAAGAAATTTGTCGACTATTGGTTGCACGGCGAGCATCTGCTTGTGGACGGGCAGAAGATGAGCAAGTCTCTGGGGAATTTTTACACACTCAGAGATATTTTGGACAAAGGGTATGATCCAAAGGTTATCAGGTTTTTGTTATTGTCGGCAAATTTCAAACAAAAGCTCAACTTTACTTTCAGCTCTTTGGATGCAGCCAAGCAGACTGTTGACAATTTGTTCAATTTCATGAAGAGTTTGAAGTATGTCAAAGGTAAAAAAAACAATCCAGACGTAAAGAGGCTGATAGTTGAGGTCTTAAAGGAGTTCAATGACGCTATGGATAATAACCTTAACATAAACGATGCTTTGGCTTCATTGTTCAAATTTATGAATCGGATAAACCGGCTGGTGAATTCTGACGCCATTAGCGAGACTGATGCAAAGAATGTAATTAAAACAGTTTTGGAGTTGGATAGAGTGCTTGGTTTGGATTTGAAGGATGCCCTGAAAGAGGAGAAATTATCGAGAGAGGCTGAGAGGTTGATTTCTGAAAGGGAGGAGGCTAGAATGAAAGGTGACTACAAGATGGCGGATAAGATAAGAAATAGGTTGAAGGAAGAGTTTGGGATAGTTATCGAGGACATGAAAGAAGGAGTAAAGTGGAGGAAATTAAAATAAATTCAATGTAGTACGTACTACATAACCTAAAAATTAGGATTTAAATATACCCTCTTAATATATCTTGAGGAGCTCTGCTTCTCATGGAACGTTATGCTGCAAAAAGCCTACAACTGGTATTCTAAAGAATCTGTACAAAAAGCAATTCTAGAAGTTTCGAATAACCGTGAAGTAGTCTCGGTCTACAATGGTGGTGCCTTTGGCAAGCGCCCTGACATAATGCAGTATCCGAGCGATATTCTAAATGCCGTGTCGGAGGGGGCTATTGCATTTCACGGCAGCATCGAGCACTGGTCCAATCCCATGAAACTGGAAGTGGGCATGATTAAAAAGGACTTGGATAATATGAGAACGGGCTGGAGCGTTTTCTTCGATCCGGACGTCAAGGACTTCGAAATTGCAAAAGTCGCCACAAGAACTGTCATAGAAGCTCTCAAAGATCATGGTGTGAGAAATTACTCTTTGAAATTTTCCGGTGGCAAGGGGTTTCATATAGGTGTTCCGTTCGAATCACTGCCTCCGACTATCAACTACCAGCCTATCCAGTTGCTTTATCCTGGTTTGCAGGAAAAGGTTACGAATTTCATAAAATGGTATATCAAAGACATGCTGAAGGATGAACTGATTGCATTGGATAGTCTTGAAAACTTGGCAAGAAGAAGCGAGAAAAATTTGAATGAAATAATCAAGGACGAGGAAATAGACCCGTTCAAGATTGTCAACATGGACATTTTCAAAAGCAGGCATCTGTTCCGTCTGCCGTATTCATTGCACGAAAGCACTTTGCTGGTTAGTTTGCCATTGAAAGCCGAGGATATAAGAAAGTTTGAAAAGGAGCAGGCTTTGCCAGAAAATGCAAAGGTTGAGGTGAAATTTTTAATTCCGGAGACAAAGGGCGATGCTCAAGATTTGGTGATAGAAGCTTTGGACTGGGCTGCCAAAAACATGGTTGAAGAAAAAGAGGGACTTCCAAAAACAAGGGAATTCAACAGAACAAGATTCATTCCAGAAACTTATTTCCCGCCCTGCATCAAAAAAATCTTGGAGGGCATAGGCGACGGCAAGAAGCGTTCGCTATTCATTCTAATCAACTTCCTAAGAAACATGGGTTGGAATCCTGAGCAGGTGGAAAAAAGGATTTTTGAGTGG
Source organism: uncultured archaeon (assembly GCA_964366355.1). GTDB lineage: Archaea > Aenigmatarchaeota > Aenigmatarchaeia > CG10238-14 > SCSR01 > JACQIA01. The sequence goes on along the minus strand of CAYITO010000001.1, from coordinate 29,872 downwards.
AATGAAAAGAACTATTCGCCTTTGAGGTCCAGCTATCTGCGCTCCCAGTTGAGATGGCACTTCAGGCAAAGTGACAGGATATTGGCTCCGCCAAACTGCGACAATGAGAACTTCTACAAAAGCATGGGGCTGTATGACTTATGCAAAGACCTCCATGCGCAAGGAATCAAGAATCCAATCAGCTATCCTATGAGGAAAATTTCGAAAGCCGACAAATCTGGGACTAGGAAAAAGACGCGATAGAATAGAGTTATAACTTTAGTTTACAAGTAATTTATCGGGGATTATGGGACTTAAAGAGTGGCTTATACCTCAGGATAAAATTTTCTTTGACTTGTTGGAAAAGCAGTCGTTCACCCAAATTTTTTGCCAGTTCGTCGCTCGGCAGAGTTGCCGTGCCTCGTTCCAGAGGGCAAAAAGCTTCTGTAAATAGCATACGTTAGACGAAATGCATTTTCCTATTTGGTAAAGATAAAATTACTCTTTGTTCAATATCTACAGTTTAGTTAGCTTTTTACGTTTTAGGTGTTGTATATTAACTGGTATGCTAGAGGAAACCATAACTTTTGAGCTGATAAGAAAGATACAAAGGGAAGAGCAAAGACTGCCAAAATTGGCGAGGCTTCCTGAGAATTTCTTCGATGCAATTGCAGCATATCTGGATCATAAAAGAAGCTTGGTGTCGAATGATGACAGGAAGGAGTTCTTGGAAATAAAGGGCGTTGAAAGGTTGGTTGAGGATATAGTCAACAGGCGGGAGAGGAAAATTCTGAATGCTGCGATAATAAATGTACGAACAAGAATAACGCCGGAAAACTTGACGCAGGAAGAAAAGATATTCTACAGTTCCTTGGTGGGCTTGATAAGGGGAAGGCGGGATGGTATGTTGAAATCTATAATTGCTGGCGAGAAGAAGGAACCCAGCTTGATAATTTTCAAGGAAGATGTTCCTGAATTTATCGGAAGCGATATGAAGACTTACGGCCCTTTCAAGAAGGGGGATACTGCAAGCTTGCCTGAAGATAATGCCAAAGTCCTGATGGAAAAAGACGCGATAGAAGAATTTAAGGCTTGAAATTGAATTTTCTAATTGTGAGACACATACACTTCAAGGAAGCATTGGCAGGACTAATGGAAGTCACGCGCACGGAGAATACCTTCAAGATACATCTTGTAATTGCGATTGCAACAATTATCGCGGCTTTGTATCTTGGTTTTAGTGCAGTAGAGTGGCTGATACTGATTCTGATTATTTCAAGCGTATTGGCTGCAGAGGCGTTCAACACTGCAATAGAAATTTTTGCGGATTATGTGGATAAAAAACACAACCCTTCAATAAAAATTGTAAAAGACATTTCGGCAAGCGCAGTACTGATAACCGTGATAGCGTCTGTGATTGTAGGAATAATCCTATTTTATCCCAAACTCTTAATACTTTTAAAGTAAATCTTTCAATTGATAAGAATGAAATTCCCGAAGGAACTCAATATATACTGTCTATTTTGCAAGAAACACACGCCGCATACCGCAGAGTTGGCAAAGAAGAAGACTAGAAGAACGATGGCGCAGGGCCAGAGGCGCTTCTTAAGGAAGATGCTGGGATATGGAAGCTTTCCTAAGGAGAATCCGAAAGGAAGGGAGAAGCCCACAAGAAAAGTTGATTTGAGGTTTAAATGTTCTGTATGTGGTAAGAAACATATGCACGGTGCTGGTTTTAGGGTAAAGAAGCTTGAACTGGTGAAGGGATGAAAGAGATAATAACTGCTCCGGAATCGCGATTCATAAAATTGCTTTGTCGCAAATGCAAGAATGAGCAGATTATATTCAGCAAGGCTTCAATGGTTGTGAAATGCCTAAATTGCGAAGAAGAGTTGGTTCTCCCGACTGGCGGCAAGGCGCTCTTCAAAGGAAAAAAGATTCAGACACTTACTTAATATATTTATAAAATTTGATTCTTACTATTAGTGGTGATTGTATGGTTTGGGACGAGAACTTTTCTGAATTGAAGAGGATGAAAAAATTGTTTGCAAAAATGATGTCAGAAAGCATGGAAGGCATGCCGATGAAAGATATTACTGGAATGTTTGATTTTATCGATGTTGGCGAGACGGATGAAGATGTTGTGGTAAAAGCCTATCTTCCGCAGTTCAACAAAGACGAGATTGCAGTGAAAGTGACTGAAAGAACCGTCGAGATTTCTGCAAGCCATAAAGAAAGTAAAATTGAGAAGGCTAGAGACGTTTATAGGGCTGAGAGAAGGTTGGGCACATTCAGGAAATTCATGACCCTGCCTGTAGAGGTCGACTATAAAAAAGCGGAGGCTGAGTTTGAAAATGGCTCGCTTGTAGTCAGGCTGCCTAAGAAGGAAAAGAAGAAGGCTGGCAAAGAGATTAAAATTCGATAAACTAGAATATATTAATAGGAAGGAGCATGAGATAGTATGTTTTGGAAAAAGAAATGCAAAAACTGTAATGTTGAGACAAAGGACAAATGGAATTTCTGCCCGAATTGCGGGGTTGATTTGCTGGGGAAGAGTTTCGGTGATTACAAAAATATCGGCAGGGAAATGGAAATGATCAATAAAACGCTCGAGGGAAATTTGGGATTTCCGAGATTTAGATTAAAGTCTCCTGCAAGGGGCGTAAGCATTACAATAACATCAGGCACAGGCATCCAGCCTAGGGTTGAGGTCAAAACATCTGCCGGCCACAGACATCACGAACATAGATTTCCTGTTAAAGAACCTGTGTTCGAAGGTAAAAGGGAGATTAGAATTCCAGAATTTACCGAAGAACCTGAGACCAAGATACAGCATGTTGGCAAAAAGCAGATAATTACAATCAACTTGCCAGATGTCAAAGAGGAAGATGTCCAGATAAAGCAGCTGGAACAAAGCATTGAGATAAGAGCAGCTGCTGGCAACAAAGGCTATTTTAAGCTGTTACCTGTCCCAGCTAATGCGTATGTGGACAGACAATTCAAGAACGGTATTTTGAAGTTGGAAATTGTAAAATAAAATTCTGAGTTAAGCTTCTAAATCCAGCCCTTTTTCTTGAAAATGAAAATTACAAACAATATCAAACCTACTGTGACCACAGTGGTCAAGTAATAAAATTCTACTGACTTGATTTCCGGTATAGGAAAGTTTTGCCCATAATGAGAGGATATTGAAGCTGGGATTGCCATAATAACCGTCAAAGCTGTCAGTACTTTCACTATATCGGAAAGTTTTTCTATCCTCTCATTCGACTGCTGCGTCAGGGCGGCACGATAAAAGTTCATCGCATCTGTGAGAATTTCTCGGAATATAGTGACACTATCAATTTGTTTTGTTAGGTCGTCTACCAATTCATCCAGATAACTTTTGGTCATATCAGTAATGAAAGGCAAGGCTGATCGCTTGAGAACGTACAGGACGCTCCTTTCGTACCAAAGAAAACGGCTGAAAGTGGTTAATTTTGATTTCGTTTCGATAATTTCCTTGAACAACCCTTCGGCAGGTTTTTCTATCACAGCTTCTTCCAGATGAGAAACTTTGTCGTCTATAAGCTCTACATAGGAAAAATAATTGCCTATGATTTCATCCAGAAGGACATAAAGAACATATGACGGTGAATCAGTCTCTGCCTTGCGCAGGCGCTGTTTTGCCTTGTCCAAAGCAGGCATGTCTCCGATTCGCACCGTAACGATGAAAGTTTTTGAAAAAATTATTGCAATTGTAGACAGTTCTTTTAAGTCAAATTCTCCTGAGAAACTGGAAAAATAAAATATAGCCATATTTTCTACGTAACGGATGGATGAAAATGTTGGAAGCTCTGTGGGTTTGATGAGATTTTTGGAAATGTCAACTTTCTCTGCTAAAGCCCTGACCTCCTCATCAGAAGGGTCTTTTAAATCCAGCCAGACATTATGCAGTTTCGCTTCCTTTAGTTCATCAAGAGTTAAAGTTTTTTCCTCATTGTCAACTAAATCAATTAAATTGAGCATGAGTTATATTTCGGTTGTATATTTATATTTTTACAAAACTTTTCCGGCAAATGCAATCAATAAAATTCCTATGAAATTCAAAGAAAATGAATAAATGAAGAATTTCCTTGAACGAAAGCGAACCATACCAAGCATGCTTACTCCCAACTCATCAGGCAACGGCGAAGCAATTATAAAACCTGCCAGAAGTGGGATAAGCTTTTTCGAAATTTTTGATTTTTTCATATTGTCGCTTATTTTGAAAATAATTTTCCTCAAGGTTGGAAATTCCTCTAGTCCTTGGATAAAACTGTCTTTGACAAAACGAAATATCATATAGTCGCCTAAAACTGCACCGGCTGCCCCTGTTATTGCGATGAGTATGGGATTTAGCTGTCCTCCAAGAAGGAACAGACTAGCTGTAGCTGGAATTGCTGTCAAAGTATATGCATAAAATAGCCCGGCAACAAAACTTCCAATATAGCCAAGATCACCAATAGTTGCAATTGAATTGTGGATTAATTGTGATTTCAGCAAGATGTAGGCAACAATTATACTCAGAATTATAAAAAATGCATTCCTATGCTCCCATTGATAGTCGCCGACAAAATTCTTTATAGCCCCGTCAATAGTATGTCTGCTTCTCTTTGCCATTAAAATATATTACATTCTGGATATGATATTTTTATAAGGTTATACAACAATAAATTACGGTTGGGAAAATGAGCTTTTTAAGAACTGCTGCATTGTTGGGATTGCTTACAGGCATTCTATTAGTCATAGGCTTCTTATTGGCTGGAATACAGGGCATGACAATTTTCTTTTTCATCGCCTTGGGCCTGAATTTCTTCAGCTACTGGTATTCTGACAAAATTGTACTTGCAATGTACAGGGCAAAACCTATTTCAAAAAGCGATGAGCCTAAGTTGCATGATATTGTAGAAAGGATTGCAGACGAGGCGGGGATGCCCAAACCTAAGCTGTATTTGGTTAATTTGCCTGTCCTAAATGCGTTCGCAACAGGTCGTTCGCCTAAGCATGCGGCTGTTGCAGTAACTAGTGGACTTTTGAAACAATTGGATTGGGATGAGATTGAAGGTGTTCTATCGCATGAATTGAGTCATGTTAAAAATAGGGATACACTTACTTCTACAATTGTTGCTACGGTCGCCGGTGCCATTTCCTACATTGCACATATGGCTTTATGGGGAGCATTTGGCGGTGAGAGAAGACAGGGTAGTAGTGCAATCTTTCTGCCTTTGATAATTTTAGCACCACTGGCAGCTACGTTAATTCAACTAGGAATATCGAGAACAAGAGAATATGCAGCCGATAAAACAGGCGCTTTGATTTCTAAGAAGCCATTGGCGTTGGCATCTGCGTTAGACAAGATATCCAAGGTTGCTACTAATCATCCTCTGCAGGGGAATTCGGCCACAAGCCATTTATTTATTGTAAATCCATTCAGCGGAGATGCTTTCGTAAAGTTATTTTCGACTCATCCGCCAGTCCAAGAGCGAATTAGAAGATTGAAAGAAATATCGAAAGGGATTTAAAAAAAACTGAACTGTTAGAGTTTCTCATTGTTGCCATAGTATATTTTTCTGATTGGCCAGGAAATTTCTATTCCTTCTTTGTCGTATCGTTCTTTGAGCGCTTTTATGAATTCATGAATTACTGGCCGTTTCTGCATAATATTTTCAACACGCAGTATAACTATGAAATTGATGTTAGAATCGCCGAAAGTTTTGTACATCATAGCTGGTTCAGCATCTTTAACTGCACCTGGAAATGTTCCCTGTATTTTTTTCGCGACATCCAATGTAATCTTCTCTACTTTTCTCAAATCAGATTTATAGGAAACGCCGCATTCGACTAATGCTGTAGTCCTTGGGCTGGGAACAGAGTAGTTCTTGATTATAGAGTTGGAAAGCTTTGAATTTGGAATAATTATGATGTCAGCTACTAATGGCTCGATTGCTACATCACCACCTAATACCTTGATTTTTGTCGTTCGCCATCCTATATCCTCCACCTCGCCCAAAATATTTCCCTCGAGATCTACAAAATCGCCGACTTTTATTGGACGGTCCGTGACTATGTTTATGCCGGCAAAAAAGTCTGAGAGCGTGCTTTGGAGGGCAAGTCCTACAGCCACACCGCCTAATCCCAAAGCTGCAATCAGAGGTGTTATCTCAATTCGGAAATAAGCGAGAATAATTAAAATAGTTATAAGATAAACTATCATCGAAATTATTTTGCTGATTACTTCGGGTGCTTTTTCATAGCCATGTTGAACTTTGATCCAATGGCTTATTAAAATTTTTAAAATTCTGGAAATTGTCCATGATATGACCAATGCAATAAGTACGAAAAATCCTCCATCCAACCAAATGGTGTATGGTGTTAAAATTGACAGAGATTTCAAGGCGATGTATAGTCCTATAGAAATGATCAAAGTGTGCAATGGTTTAGAGGAGACTTTAAGAATTTCATCATCGATTTCTTGCTTTGTTTTTTCGACGATTTTCTTGACGTGTCTATTCAGGATAAAATGAGCTAGCCATGAAAAGACTACAGAGGCTACTATGATTATCAGAAAATTGAGATATTCATTCGGGATTAAAGCTTCGATTGAAACCATATCATCTATCTTAGTTGTAATGATATTTAAAAATTTTCAAACATGGAAGGAATTAGGATATATTGAATATTGCTTTCAAATAATACTGGAATGCAATCACTATGATAACATTGAAAAGAATGTTTATCACATATGCGAATTTCGGTGGCCAGCCGTATACGTAATCTTTAACAATTTGTATGACATTTCGGATTACACATGCACCGAACACTAGAAATAACAGAGGTATAGATGTACCGACTAAACCGCCTACAACACCCAAAAAGCCGTCAGTCAGCGTATCGAATGACGGAACGAATGGATATGTCGCAGGCCCATATGGCGGGACAATCATCCAAGCAACGATCTCAAAAAGGCCGCCGATAAATGTCCAGACGACAAAGCCGAAGAAGAAGCCGAAGAACGGACCATAGATAACGCCGGCAATTATCGAAGATAATGTCTCCAGCTCCAAGCCAAATTGGTCCTGAAATTTCAACCTAGTAAAGAAATTTTTGTCAATCCATACCATGACAGTCAATGCCGCGAGCGGAGGGCCTTTCCACAGATACATCAGATAGGCCACGATTACAATCAAGACAATCTGGATGATTTCCCAGGGGTTTAAATGCAGCTTGCTTGTATTTCGCTCATCGGCGTCTTCTAATGGCATCTTGGCCATGAATATAATTTAACTTGCAAGCTTTTCTTCTATTCTTATCATCTCGTTTAGCTTGATTACCCTGTCTCCTGATATGCCGAACTTTACATAATCACAATTCAATCCGACAGCCAAATGTGCAATTAACACATCGTCGCATTCTGAAGAACGGTGTGACATCACTGTGACCAGCCTGTTTCTCTTGGCTTCCTCTATGACCTTCATCATGTCTGTTATTGTGCCGATTTGGTTTGGCTTGATCAGGATGGCATTGGCTGCCTTGTGCATGATGCCATAATTCAATCTTTTGAGATTTGTTGTGAAAATGTCGTCGCCGCATACTGTTTTGTTTTGCAATCTATGGGTTAGGGTTGAAAATGAAATGAAGTCGTCTTCGTTGAACGGATCTTCGATATAAGTTATCGGGTAATTATTGGCCAGATTTTCCATCAGTTCGATTTGTTGTGTTGCAGACAGGCGTTTGCCATCCGAATAGACATAAGCATCGCCATCCCAAATTTCCGAAGCTGCGACATCCAATCCAATCTTCAGCGATTTTTCATTTGCGATTTTTGTCAAGACATCCAACAGTTTTTCATAGTGCAGGGTTGTGAACCAGCCTGACTCGATAATTTTGCTGAATTTAAAACTTCTATCATGTTCTTTCAAGCTCTCTCCAACCGCAAAATATGCTGAAGCGATTTTGGTTATATTATCAAAGAAAGAATTTTGGTGCACAGGGAGAAAGTGGAATTCCTGTATGTCGCTCTGTCCCTTCCATCCACCGGCGACTATCGATATCGGTTTTGGCATGGATGGCTTTTTTGACAAGAATTGGAATACTTCTTGGTTGTTTTCAAGTGCAAAAGCCTTCAGGAAAGCTGATGATATGCCCAATGCGAGATTGCCGCCAATTTCCTTGAAGTCCGGAGTCTTGTCTATCATCCTGAGCATCTCGTCAACTTCTTTCTGCTCGGACAGTTCCTCGGATGTAAAATGTCGTTTGATACCACCAAATTTTAATACTGCCTCATCTACTGGCAGATAAGCAACCTCGTACTTGCCTCTGCTAGTGCCGATAGGAACCGACGCCCTTACAGAACCCTTCTCTGTCTGCAGTTCAACCTCGATTGTTTTGTGGGAATTTGTTGCAAGCACTTCCCGTATTTTCAAACTTTTGACTTTCATTGAAAATCATTTTCGTATTTGGATAATTAAAGGCTATGTTTATTAATTTTTTTATTCATGATTGTAGTTTTCTAACAAATCTTTAATTCCGTGTAGTGTTTCAGACAATCTTTGAAAGTCTCCTTGCAGTTTTTTAGCTCGATTTCGTGGTAATGATTCAACACGATAACCATTGATTGTATAGCCATCTTCTAAGAAAGCTACAATTGATTCTATTCCTTCTATGACTCTACGTACTTGTACTAACATGTTTCGCGGATGAAGATATCTATCCACAATATTAATTTCATTTCTTTTTAAAAATAAACTTCATTAACTTAGTTCCAGTATATTTCTTCAATTTCCCTTTCTTCACAGATATCTCATCAAATTTCTTTACCTTATCCTTACCTTTCCCATACGCAAGAACAGGCACTGGTCCGTATTCATGCTTGCCTGTTTCAGTTGAAGTTATGTGGTCGGAAGTTATAACCAAGATGTTGTTGGAATCCCTGAAAGCTTCAAGTTTGGCATCCATTGCCTCTATCGTATCAACCCTCCTTTGGAAATCCTTGTCATGGGCTGCAACATCTGTCTCCTTGATATGGGCAAAAACAAAATCGTAATCTGGCAATGCATATTCAATGTTGTTGAAAACAAAATCCATGGTCTTGCGGTAGTTTATTCTGCCATCGTCGATTATCTCCGGGACTGTTATGGAATCGAATCCTGCCAAAAGGCATGTGGCCTTTATCGAGCCTGACTCGGAGATTGACACGGCTTTCTTGATTTTATGTTTCTCTGTGAAATGGGGCAATAGATCCAAAAGTTTGTTGCCGGCCTCTCTTACAAGAATGTAGTTTGCTGCGGGAATCTTCTTTCTTGTTCGTTCTTCGTTGACAGTGTGATATTCTATTAGGCCGTGAACCTTGTCGATGAAATCCTGTACTATCTTGGCCGAAACAAAAGCTTCTGGTTTGGTTGCGGATATTTTCTTTACCTTCTCCCCCTCTTTCATAGGATCGTTGCTCGTTATCTCATCGTTCAAGCTCATCTTTATCATCAAAGCAGCCCTGTGCTCATACGTGCGCTTGAAAATAAATGGGACGCCTATGTTGACATTCTCGTTTATGTATCTTGTTAGCTCTGGCAGTCCTGTTACATTCCTGCCAACATGCCTGTCAACCACCCGCAGGTCCTTGTCCACGGTTGCGAAGTTGCACCTTAATGCTAGGTAGCCTTCTTTGTACTGTATGTCAGCCCCCAATGCTTCCAGAACGCCCCTCTTGACCGGAAATCTGTTGGGAGTATATCCTAGAAGGCTGATGTTGGCTGTATGGGAGACGCTTGTGCGGCTTAATTCAGTCCAGTAGCTCTTGTCCAAAAGTATCATTTCACCCGTCACGCCGTTCTTGGCAAACCAGTCTATGTTCGGCTTTTCAGCCTCTGTCAGCGGTGTCTTGTCGTCTTTGGGCATATCAGGCAGACCGTCTAGAAACAGGAAAATGACTTTTTTCTTAGGCATATAATTAGTAATATTGGCTTTCAAGATTAATTAGTTTCAATAATTCTTTCAATATCATTTTGATAAAGAATAAAGCTGCTCAACAATCGCTTTTTATGTTTTGGCACGAATTTGATCAAAAAATGCCTTATTTGCATAATATGTTGCTCGCAAGGCTTCTTTAGGGTTTCTCGAAGAATAAGTTCTGTATATTTCCCTATAATGACCTAAAAGGCTAGGGTTATCTGAAGATTTTTGTGTGGTTGCATAAATGTTGTCTAATCTTTCCCTTAAAGCCGGTATCCATTGTCTATTTGCGCAAATCCAATCAAAATTGAGTAATGCCATCAGATAACGAACAGAACCTCCCGAAACTTCTTGTAAATCATCTATAAAAATCTTGATATGCATCAAACAATTGTCTTGTGTAAGGTCTTAACTTATCAGGCGTATCGCTAATAACACCGTCTATAGACATAGTACGAAATTGAAGATCCATAAATATTTCTGGTTTATTTATAGCATAGGAAACGATGTCCGAAATAATCGCCTCTCTGGAAACAACATAAACACCTTCTAGATATCTTCTGTCCTCTTCAGAAACATCCCATTTAGAGATTCGTTCTCTCCAATATCCAGCTCAGTCGCGCATATTATAACCAATTTATAGACGTGTTTTTAATACAATTCTTTTAATGTTTCATTCGCATATTCAGCCAATTTCTTTGATAGATTAGTTTTAGCAATAATTAGCTTTCTTTTTGTCTTTGCATCATTTCTAGATTGCTCCAAAGCATGCAATGCAATAAATGCTGTTTGCAGCTCTAGCCAGAAGAACGCCCTTTCCATAGCCCTTTTAGCCTGTATACCGTCTGTATTCAAGGCCGCATTCTTCCATCTCCCGTAATGCTCTGAGCACAGAGCTATCTGGTTCTGTATTGGCATATGTCACTGTATGGTAGTGGTAAGTATATATAGATTACTATTCTTCAGTAGCGAAATGCTTATATTAGCGTATTAATAAAAATCTTTTGGTAGAATATACATAATAAAAGAGAAGTGTTTATGACAAACAACTACCCATTCGATTTTCAAGCATACGCGAAACGTAGATTGAGAAGACTTGTAAGAACTTCGGCAGATAGTGCTCTAATGCAAGCAGCATGTGATGCTGTTTATGGCTATCTTACCGATCCGATTAAAAGGGGAATAAATGAGCAAAGATTGCGCTACGTTTGCGGTCAAGCAAGGATTTTAGGCTTAGAACCGCCACTAATGATAGATGGCATCTTGAATGAAATTGAACAGACCCACCCCACCGAATATACGCCGGCTTTAGGAAATAAGGCTTGGAAAATTGCTATGGAGTATTCAATAACCCTGAAAAAAGCTTTCGAAGCGTTAGAAACCAATTACATCATTGATGTGGATACTATAATCGCGATTTCACATTTACGTGCTGACATGGTATAAATTATCTATAACTCAAAAATTCTGTTGCCAACGGTTGGTGCTATTGCATCAAAACCCTTTTCATCTAATTCCTTTGCAAAACCTATTGTATCATCGCCATGCACACAAAAAACCTTCTCTGGGTTGACATCTTTAACAAACCCTAACAATTCCTTCCTGCCACCATGTGCACTAAAGTCAAATCTCTTGATAAACATCTCAACCTCCACATCTATCTCTTCATGAATGAACCTACCAGTCTGCAGAAGCTTGTGTCCAGGGGTGTTTGGCACTTGGAATCCCGTGAGAATCAGACTCGAATTTCTGTCCTTATGCAGTTTCTGTATGTAAGGAATTATCGCCCCTCCTGCCAACATGCCTGACGTAGTAACTATGGCGCAAGGCTGTTTTACAATCTTGTCCCTCATCCTATCCCCACCAACAAAAGTAACTTTTTCCAGCACATCATCCAAACTATTAGGCTCTCTTAGCAGATTTTTGTATCTGTTGATAATAGTGGTGGATTTCCTTGCCATTCCATCCAAATACAGCGGATAATCTATCCCATACGAATTCAACACTTGCAATATCTCCTGAGCCCTGCCGATTGCAAAGGTGGAAATCAAAGCAACGCTGTCATTCGATATAGTCTCGTTGACTAATTGCACCAACCCCTTTTCCTGCGATTTTCTATCCGGATGGTCGCGCTGCGAATAGGTTGATTCGGTTATCAGATAATCGATTTTTGGAAGGTCTTGATCGCATCCTGCCAATAGGCGGGTGTCGGCTGTGTTGAAATTGCCATTGTACAGCAAGTTCTTGCCCTTGGTTTTCATGAGTATCATAGCACTGCCAGGGATGTGCCCAGCGTCATAAAAGGCAATTTCTGTGTTCTTGAAAGACAAAGGTTTTCTGTACTTAAGGTCAACGAATTTCTTTATTGTAAGCTTGACATCAGTTTTATCGAAGGGGAGTTTGGCCTCTTCTATATCGCCTGCTTCGAACATGTTTATCTTCACAGAATCCAAGAGTAGCAGTTCCGTGAGCTCTTTTGTGCAGGAATTTGAGATTATTGGGCAGCTGTTTTTCTTCACCAGAATCGGCAGCGAGCCGCAGTGATCGAGATGTCCGTGCGACAGCAGAATGTAATCGACTTTATCAACAGCCATCGGGGGCTTTGGCGGCATATGCTCCACGTCAGCGCCGTAGTCAAGGACGAACCGTGCTTTGCCGGTGTCAACCAGAATTCCGGAAGGCGTGACAGAATTCATAGCCCCGAGAAAATTCAATTGCATATGTCAAAATAATTTGTGAAGCAATAGTAAATAGTTAACAATTTCTTATTGGTTATAGATAAAATTTCTAACTGCTCCTAAATCATTGGGAAGTTCTATGGGTCTATTGGAATATTGCTTGTTTTCATCTCCATAGTATCTTGCGCTCAACGCAGGATCTTTGTCCCTACCTGTTAATCTAACCGCTACACTTTGACCATGTTCTACCTCACCGATTCGAACAAGTTTTTTCAAACCGGCTAAGGCCGCGGCAGATGCCAAGTCAACCATAAACAAACCATTGCTGTCAATTGTTCGTTTTGCATCCCATGCCTCTATATCAGTTACACTTGTGACTACACCATTCGTATCTTCCAATGCTCGCAGTGTTTTAATCATATTTTCTTCTGCGGGATAATGTATATCGATGGCTGACATATGAGTCCGTCTAGGATGTCTAGCACTAGCACGCTCGTCTCTTAATTGAGAATAAAATTCTGTTATTGACTGAACATCAAAATCACCATTATTCCACCTCAAACCTTCTCTGTTATAAAGTAGTTCAAGTGTATTGGCGCTGGCTGCATTTACAACAGCGATTCTCGGAACTTTGGAAATCCATCCCCAATCTCGCAAATCCAGAAGTGCTTTATGTATAGCAGCTGTACTGCCTAAATTACCCCCGGGGGTAATTATCCAGTCTGGAACTTGGTATCTCAGATGTTCGATTATTGTAAAAGTTTCAGTTTTTTGTCCTTCTACTCTGAATGGATTGTAAGAATTAACAGGATACAGTGCAGGATCAGCTTCTCTCAACTTACGAGACAACTCTAAAGTAGCATCAAAATCTCCGTCTACTTGTATAATTTTGGCTCTATATGCTTGGGCTTGTAGCAGTTTTTCTGCTGCTACTCTGCCACGAGGTATGAGTACTATAAGCTCTACATTTTGTGAATATCTTCCTCCTGATTTTTCATTAGCAATCACCGCTGCCATAGATGCTGCTGTATTACCTGTAGAAGCTACTATGTAACGTTCTGTGCCATGTCTTCTGCCATCGGTAGCTGCAACTACAGTTCCTCTGTCTTTGAATGAACCGCTAGGGTTATTGCCTTCGTATAAAAATACAACATCGTCGCTAGGCAATCCAGCATATTGTGCAGAGCTGGACAAGTGAAATGGTCCTGAATTTGCACCTTCAGCTCCGTCTAATGAAACAAGATTTGCCGCACAATTTTCATAGTTTTCTGTGTCTATGCCAAGAAAATTAAGCGCCTCTCTATGGCGCCATACACCACTTCTGTTGAATATATTGCCTCCATGATTTCTTCTGCCATACCATACCTCTTTCCATGATTTGTCTAAAGGAGTTTTATATCGGACTTCAACCGGTATTCCACGTTCGCTTACTGTTCTTCTATCATCAATGCCATAGGTCAACCCATTTGGCACAATCTCTTGTAATACTGCGGTCTGCATCTTCAGTCAACAGTTATGATATTTTGTAGTTATTTAAGATTATCTAAGCGAAGCCAATAAAAGATAAATTGAACTATTTCGTAATTGTAGTATGGACTTGGAGACGAAACTTGAGTTAATCAAAAGACCTCCAACAGAAGAGATAATTACAGAAGATGATCTTAGAACTCTGTTGGAGACAAAACAAAAACCAGTGGCTTATGATGGCTTTGAACCTTCAGGAACTTTACACCTAGGTAGCGGAATTCTAAGAGCAATAAAGATAAATGACTTTCTGGAGGCCAAAGTTGATTTCATTCTTTGGATTGCCGATTGGTTCGGATATATCAATAACAAGATGAGTGGAAATCTAGAACTTATCAAAAAAGTAGGAGAATATTTTATTGAAGGCTGGAAAGCGTGTGGTGTAGATATCAAAAAAGTAAAGATATTATGGGCAAGCGATGCTGTAAAAGATGATTTATATTGGAAAGGTGTCATAGATGTTGCAAAAAATGTTACAGTCCAACGAGCAATAAGAGCTAGTCCTATAATGGGAAGAAGTGAAACTGACATGAAATATACAGCACAACTTCTCTATCCAATGATGCAAGCATGGGATCCATTTTATTTCGGCGCCGATATTTTACAACTTGGAATGGATCAGAGGCACGCAACACTTTTATCACGAGAACTGTCTCAAAAACTAGGACAAACACCAAGAGTATGTGTACATCACCACCTTCTTGTCAGTTTGCAAGGGACAGAAGGAAGAATGGGCCAAGAAACAGCAACATTTCAACTGGAGGATAAGATGAGTAAATCAAAACCCCAGACAGCAATATTCATACATGACAACAAAAAAGAAATTGAAGAAAAAATCAATAAAGCATTCTGCCCCGAGAAAATTGTTGAAGGAAATCCTATACTTGAAATCTGGAAATACATAATTCTTAGAAAGTTTGATTCGAGACTAATAAAACGACCACCAAAATTCGGGGGAAATCTGGAAATCCAAAAATACGACGAACTCGAAAACATATTCAAAAAAGGTAGTTTACATCCTCTCGACTTAAAAAAAGAAACAACTTTAGCGCTTGACGAGATACTAAGTCCTGTCAGAAAGCATTTTGAAAAAGGTAAGGCTAAAAAACTTTATGAAATTGTAAGGAATGCTCAAATAACAAGATAGAAATTTTAGCTCCTCACAGATATTGTCATACCAAAAAACAGGAAATCACGCACTGAAACTATAGAAATACTTTTTCTCAACTTTACCATTTTGAATAATAATTCCCTCTTTTCCAAGTAGTTTAATTTTAGTTGCCAGGCCGCCTTTTCCACTATACCCAACCAAATCACCAGAACTACCAACCACCTTGTAGCAGGGATATTCTTCTGGATGTAAATTACTTTTCATTACTCTTCCAATAGCTCGCGGAGAAGTTTTACATACTCTAGCCAATTCACCATAAGAGACTACTTTACCTTCCGGTATTTTCTTCAGCAACAAAAGAGCTTTGTGCATATACTATTTTAAATTCAATTTATTAAATGTAGTTATGCTCGACATTAAACTCATAAGAGAAAATCCTTCTTTAATCAAGGAAAATATCAAGAAAAGGGATGACCCTGAAAAATTAAAACTTTTGGGAGAATTGTTGAAAGTTGACAGTCAATGGAGAAAATCACAAACTGAAATAAATGAATTAAGGCAGAAAAGAAACAAATTGAGCCTTGAGATCGCCAAGCTGAAAAAAGAAGGGAAGTTGGCAAAAAAGCCGCTGGCTGATGCGAAGAAAGTCGATGCACTGATAGAAAAAAAACAGAAGAATCTAAATGATCTTGAAGCCAAAGAAAAAACACTCTTGATGAGCATACCGAATCTTCTGCATGAATCAGTTCCAATCGGCAAAGATGAAAACGATAACATTGAAGTAAGAAAATGGTGTTCGAAGCCCAGATTTGATTTCATACCTAAGAATCACATGGAAATTTTGGAGAATTTGAATTTGGTTGATGCCGAAAGGGCTGCTAAGGTTGCAGGAACTGGGTTTGTATTTTTGAAAAATGAAGCTGTGCTGTTGGATTTGGCTATACAAAGATTTGCATTGGATTTTCTAGGAAAGAGAGGCTTTGTGATAGTAGAGCCGCCGCTGATGATTAACAGGAATGCATACGAGGGAATGATAGATGCGACTGATTTTGAAATGGTGACATACAAGATTGAGAATGAGGATTTGTACTTGATAGCTACTTCTGAGCACGCGTTGGGCGCGATGCTTGCTGGTGAAATTGTTGACAAAACTAATTTGCCGCTAAAAGTTGCTGGTGTATCGCCGTGTTTCAGGAAAGAGATAGGAGCGCATGGAAAGTATACAAAAGGTTTGTTCAGGATGCATCAGTTCAACAAAGTGGAGCAGTTTGTGTTTTGTTTGCCTGAGCAGTCTTGGAAAATACATGAGGAACTTCAGAAAAATTCAGAGGAACTGTATCAGGCATTGGGATTGCATTATCGTGTTGTTAATGTTTGTTCTGGTGATATTGGCAATATTGCTGCAAAAAAATATGATACGGAAGTCTGGATGGCTGACGGTAAATTCAGGGAAATAGGATCGAACAGCAATTGCACAGACTATCAAGGCAGAAGGCTCAACATAAGGTTCAGGGAGAAGCAAGGGCAGGCTCCTGTTGGGTTCGTAAATACTTTGAACAATACTGCATTGGCTACTAGCAGAACGATGATTGCTATACTGGAGCAGTTCCAGCAGAAGGATGGTTCGGTATTGATACCAAAAGTTTTGCAGCCTTATATGAATGGTATTAAAAAATTGGATGTTTCAATCCCTACTGAAATGGTCACATATAGAAAACTTTATTTAGGGTAACACGTGTTACAATTATTCGGCGGGGAGTATTAAAGGTTTGCTTCATTATTTTTATAAAGTGTTTGAATGATTGAAGAGATTTTAGCATTTTCCAAATTAATCGGGAAGTTGAAGAAAATAGAAAGAACTGGCTGGGTCACTTGGGCCAAAATAGAAAATCCGGAGAGTGTGGCGGAACATATTTTTAGGACTGCTGTTCTGGGATTGATTGTAGCTGATATGAAAAAGCTAAACACTGAGCGGATAGTCAGGATGTGTTTGCTGCACGATTTGCCGGAAGCTATAATAGGCGATTGGGATCCCATGGCCAAAAAGAAACTGGGTATAGAAAAGTGGAAAGCGAAGGAAAAAGAGGCTTTGGATAAATTGCTGTCAATACTGCCAAAAACTATAAGAGAAAAGTATTTTGACGCATGGAGTGAATTCGAGGAAATGAAAACTCCTGAGGCGAAAATTGTCAGGCAACTAGACAGACTGGAAATGATCATTCAAGCTTTAGAGTATTTAGAAGAAGGTTATAAGGAAGAAGACTTGAAAGAATTTTTTGACTGGCACGCAGATGAATTTACAGATGCAGACTTGAAGAAAATTTTTACTCTAGTCAATAGCGAAAGGCTAAAGTACAAAATTCAAGAATAGGAAAATTCCTTCTCCCACATATAGAGTAAATATTAAAGCCAATGGAAATGCGGGCGCAAACCTAACGCCTTCCTTAATCCAGACCACTCTCTTGCCGGATTTTTTAACAGCCCTCAATTCCTTTACTGTTATCCCTTCCCAAAGTTTAGATTCCAACAGCACATCGCCGACTCTAAGTTTGCTGATATGAATTTTCTTCCTGAATCCGACATCCTCCACCGCTTTGGCGAATTTCCAAATTATGAAAATAAAAATCGTGGCGCCCAAAAGCAAAACAGAATTATCCAACAGAAACTTTGTACTGACCTGAATTGAAAATGCATTTGCAACCAATAAACTTAGAAGCGTGAAAACAACGAAAAGTGTTGCAGAACCGAAAACAAAAATCTTGCTGCTTGATTTCATGTCGCTCGCAAATCTTTCAATAATTTTTTTATTCATCAATGCCAGAATCAAGGCATAAACAATCATGTAACCCGCACCCACCAAAAACAGGTTGAAGAGAAAACTTGCTGGGAATGGGAAAAATGTATTGGCAAAACCGCTTGGAGCTGTGGGCAATAAAAAACCGATTGCCGACAATAACTTAGCATCCCCTCCGCCCCACTGGCTCGAAAAGTACATGAGAAAACCGAAGCCTAGAAGCAGCAATCCAGATATGATGCTTGTAAGGAGAATCCAATAGTTAAATTCTGCATAAGACTGAACCCCATAAACAACCAGCGCTATGATAACCATGATGTGGGGTATCTGGTCGGGAATTTCTGTTGTTTTCAAGTCCCATAGAGCAGCTATAGAAGAACCGATAAATGCTGTTGATAAAGCAATTGTTTGAAATACCATAATTAAATTATTTATACATAAGCTAAAGCTTTTAGTCCTCTATAAAGATTTGGTTTTTTAACGGGTATACGTTCGTTACTATCTACTGCTTCTAAACTGGTGTAAGGAAACAATCGTCTCATTATCGATGTTTCCTCGACAAATTCTAGAGTTGCACCTGGATTATACGGGTGAACACCAAAGAATCTATAGGTCGTCTCGTCTACGGTTTCAGCAGTTGTAACATAGCCATGAAAATTCTGATAACTTGGAAGAAGCCCAATTACATCAAGAGGTGGTGGGCCCCAATACAAAGTCTTTTCTTGAGGATCACAACTTGTTACTATAAGAGCGAATTTTCTTTCTTGCCTCATATTATTAGCTTAATAGTCAAACTTTTATTCTTTATCTATACTTGTGGAATCCTATGTCATTGGCTATTTCCCTGAAGCATCTCCTGCAATAGGAAAGTCCGTATTTCTTGATGACTCCTCGGGAATTGTCACAACGCCTGCACATTTTTGTAGCCTTGCCAAACTTTTTAACAGCCAGAAAAACACCCGAAAATCTATCCGCCAATATCACCAAGGATGAAAAGGAACTCGTCATTGCCTGTTGATTGCAACTGGAACATTCTCTCGAAAACTTTGGAATAGACGGCCTCGAAATCATTCTCAAGCTCGGCTTTCTTCAAAATCACTCCGCCCAGCTTCGCTGTTAATTCCATCATGCTAACCTCGTTTTCATTCAATTTGAACGCCTTTTCCCTTCAACCAACTGACCACTTCTTCTTTATAGATTTTGCTTTTCGAGGATATATTCCTTGTTTGTATGCGCCTACGCTTGATGCTGTATCCGGGTCTTTGGAGTGTTATAGAGCAGTTCAATCCCAGCATCCCGATATCATGGCTGTACTTCACCTGCGGCAGGTCTATGTATTCCTTTATGCCTATGTTTATGTTGCCATATTTGTCAAGATGCGCGGATTCCAGCTTGTTGTCCAAGCTCTGCAGGACTTTTTTGAAAAATTCCTCTGCCTTTGCTTTTCTCAATGTCACTTTGACCCCAAGGGGCTTTCCTTTCGGAATTCCGAAAGTTGATCTTGTTTTAGACACAGTTATTATTGACTTCTGGCTGGATAGCATCTCCAGCAACTTTTTTGCCCTCTCTATCTTTTCATGATCATTTCCGCAACCGACATTGAGGGTTAATTTCTCTATCTTGATTGCATGCATAGGATTTTCCTGCATCTAGCCCACCGTTACCAATGGTTTTTCTTTTCCGACTATAATAAAATTGTCTCTCAAAACTTCCGCATCCTCACCTTCTATCCTGCAGATGATGCTTGGATGTTGCCTGAATTTCCCTGGCAGGATTTCCTTGACTTCCCCGGATTTTCCCGAGTTTTTGCCTTTGAGAATAATTCCCATGCTCCCCTTGGCTAGTTTCACATGCTCCCTGATTTTCAATGACGGCACCTCTATCAATATAGAATCGCCTGTTTTATATTTTCCATCATCAACAAGAATGTTCTTGCCGTCGTTCAGGTTCAATTGCAATTTTCCCTTTTCAATCAGGGTCTTGCCCTCGATCCTGCAGATTTTCACATTCGCCTCGTCCTTTTCGATAGAAATTACATTCATGCCATCATGGGATGGGACGACGCGGTAGAATTGATTAGAAACTGGTAGGTTGATTGTGTCAAACAAACCAACAGGATAAGCATTATCTTTTCTGGCCTTGCCGTCGACGATCACTTCGCCCTTGCTGATTATCGCCTGGGCTTCCTTTCCTGTCTCTGCTATGCTGAGAATGTCCCTGACCAATACCTGCAGTGGTATGGATTCGAATTTTTTATGGGGACCCGGTCTCGGACTTACTGCCCACGTCTTTGTCTTTTTCTGCACTCGCCAAAATCGTGGTATCAGCAGCCTTTTGAGATTTGACATCTTCCTTAACTTCCTCCTTCTTCGTTGGTTTTTCTAATTTTATTCCGCCCTTCCTCTGCAATATTTTTCTCCTAAATTCGTCATCTAGGCTTAAATTTGTTATTTTGAGGTTGCTTGGGCTTATTGGAACCTGCACATCCGTTCCGACGGTTCGTTTCCTTGTTATGCCTTCAACATAAATTCTATAGTTTTCCAGATCGACTTTTGCAACTTTTCCGGATTTGCCAGCAAAGCTGCCTTTCATTATTTCAACTTCATCTCCCTTCCTCAATGGCAGCGCTCTTCGCTTGAACTGCTGCCTTAATTCTTTGGATAGGTGGGCTGACAACAGCTTTCTTCGGGAATGCAATGGTGCTGTATGCAAAAATTTCCTTTTCTTGCTTGGCTTTTTTGATTTGACGCTAATTTAAACCACCATGCTCGTGACCTTGCTGATCGATGAGAATCTTTCAATAACTTCTTTGGCAACAGGTCCTTTCACTTCCGTCCCTCGAGGTTCCTGGTTGTCATCAACTAAAATCGCCGCATTGTCCTCAAAAGTAACTCTCAATCCTTCCTTCCTGCGATATTCTGTCTTCTGCCTGATTATTACAGCGCCCACAACTTGCTTTCTGATTTTAATGTCGCCCTGTTTCACAGTAGCCTTTATCACATCAGCTACACCGCAGGTAGGTTGCCTTTTTTTCACTCCCTTGTAGCCTGCAACCGAGATTATCTGGATTATTTTGGCGCCAGTATTATCTGCGCATACCAGATTGCTTCCTACCCTCAAACCCCTGGCAATTCTTGCCTTGATTGGTTTCATCATCCCACCTTCTCTATAACAACAAATGCCTTGGTCTTGCTCAGAGGCCTGCACTCGGCTATGTTAACGACATTCCCCTCTTTTGCTCCTATGCATTCGGGATTGTATGCCACGATTCTTGTGTGCCGTCTTTCATATCGCTCGTACTTTGTCAAGAAGTGCTGGTAGTTTTTTTCTATAACTGCAGTCTTCTGCGCCCGTGTCGAAACAACTTTTCCCTGAATGATGTTTCCTCTAACGCTGAGCGTTCCGTGGAACGGGCAGCTGACATCTTCGCATGTCTTTTCTGGTTTCTTGACATCTATCCCGATGTTTCGTGCTTCCATAAAGATACTGTATTAATTAGAAAAGACATGTTTTTATTGCTTTTTAATTCACCATCTCGGGAATTTTTTCTTTATCCTGTCTTCCGGTCTTGATACAAGCAGTTTGCCGTCCACCTGCACTTTGGTTTTGTCGGGGAGGGTGAAGATGAAGATGCAATTTTCTTTTATTACGGTTTTTTCCCTACCGTCTTTTGTTTCAATCTTGAGGGTATTGTAGGTTTCGTCGGTGACTTTTCCTGATAGTTTTTTTAGAGTTGGGTCTGACGATTTTATAATTTTCACAGGTAAGGAAATTAATTCGTGTCTTACAAGATTATATGGCGTGATTGGCATAGTTTCACAATCTATTATCTTGGATCTTGAAGCCATCTAATTTCCATATTATCTCTAGATACTCTTGTATCACTCGAATAATCTTCTAATGAGCCATGAATACCTCTATTTGAGTAAGGGTCTAAGACAGTAATTTTATCTCCATTTTTTACCACCAGTGCTAAGTGATAATCATAAACCCGTAGTCCTCTGTTAGTTTGTATTATAGATGGGGAATCATCTGCAGCAGCTATACATAAGATACCAAATTGTCCTCCATCAATCCCATTTTCTCTAAGCATATATACCATGCGGTCTACATTTTGCATGCATCGTGCATTCTCAGGATCTCTATCACTCTCTTTAAGAACTCTTTTAAATAGGTCGTCACTTCTTCTTTGTGGATTAAAGTAACCCAATAAGACTGATATGTAATTTACCATTATCTATAAGTAAAGTATTACTTTTATAAAGTATTTGCTCAAAATCCAGCCAAGTCTTCTAACCCCTACGCTCATTCACAATTCAATCCTTTGACCTTTTAGCCTGCTTCATTTCCTTGAAATTTAATGCCGCAGAATTGATGCAGTAACGTAAACCAGTAGGTTTTGGACCGTCGTCAAAAACATGTCCTAAATGCCCGCCGCACTTCCTGCACAACACCTCAGTTCTATGCATCAACATGCTGTTATCCGATTTAGTCTCTACATTGTCTTTGGAAGCCGGAGCCCAAAAGCTCGGCCATCCAGTGCCGGACTCATACTTTGCATCTGAAGAAAATAACTTGGCTCCGCAACCTGCGCAGATATACATTCCCTTTTTCTTATTTTTGTAGTATTTGCCAGTAAAGGGTGCTTCAGTTCCCTTTTGCCTTAATATGTGATATTGCGCGGGAGTAAGACATGTCTTCCATTCGCCTTCTGTCTTTGGCGTTTTTGATTTCATGCCATCAACTTACTTCAATCTGGTCTGCCGAATAACCCAATTTAACCAGCATGTCCTTTATCCTGTGCGTATGGTTACCCTGCAATTCTATGTGATTGTCCTTGTAAGTCCCGCCGCATGCAAGCTTTGACTTCAATTGCTTTGAGATGTCCTTTGCATTATCGGTTATACCTTCTATAATTGTGATGGGTTTTCTGAACTTTCTGGTCTCTATGAAAACTCTTATCTTGTGTCCAGCTTGGTCTATTGCAACGCAAGCGCATATATCAGATGGCAGGCCGCATCTTGAACAAACGCTTGCCATCATTGGACTTCTACATTTGGGACAGACTTCGGCCATTGTTACTTCTTTACCTCTTTCAATCTTCTTTCATTCTGTATCGTAGCTATTCTAGCAATCGTCTTCTTCAAAACCCTGATTTTTCCGGGATTTTTAATCGGCCTTCCCATCTTTACGTTGCCTTGTTCTTTAAGAAGTTCCAATCTCAGCTCAGACAGCCTTTTGCTCAAGCCGTCTTGCTTCGTTTCTCTAATCTGCTTTGTTTTAAGAATCGCCATTTGCTCTAAACCTTTATGATAATTCAATATATAAAAGTCTATCGCTCCTCATCGGAGCCTTCTTTGTAGATTACTTCCTTCGGCATTTCCTGCATTATGAAAACCTTTATCCCAACTATTCCAGGTTTGATATTGGCCTTTGCATTTCCTTTGTCAACAAGCCTCTCTGCATATTCCCCTGAGAAAGCGATGAATCCCCTCTTGAACTTCTGGAACCTGCTTCTCTCGCTGCCTGCAAGCTTGCCGCCTACATGGATTGAGATGCCTATTGCGCCAGCTTCTGTAACTTTTTCAAGATAATAGTTTGCAACTTTCTTGAAGTTGATATTCTTTTCGATTGCCCTTGCTATTCGGTTTGCGATAATGTTTGCGTCCAGGAATGGGTTGTCCACTTCCTTTACATCAACCAGAGGATTTTCAAACCCGAATTTTTCCTTTATCTCCTCGGCAATTTCGTTGATCCTTCTGCCGCTCCTGCCTATGACCAGTCCAGGCTTGTGGGCAAAAATTATTATCCTGGTTCCCAGCGGCGTTCTCTCGATAAGAGAATGGCTGTAGCCTGCCTTTTCGAACTTGGTTCTCAGAAATTCCTCTACCTCGGATTCCTTTATCCCCTCTTTCACGAAGAGTTTCTCGATTGCCATAGATTCAATTATTGGTAGAATCCGTTTTTAAGGCTTTGGTCAAAGGAAAAGTAAACAATAATTAAGAAAATAAAACTCTATTCACATCTTCCTCGTCAACATTCTTACCAAATGATTCGCTACCATCTTTCAATTTTTTGAGTATATGATGATTTACTTTATAAACTGTACGCCTTCTATGATATCCTGTTTCTATTCCTCCTTCCCTAAGATCATCAGCAGTGCCGGCATGAGTTAAAATATTCCATCTAAGTAACATAGGTGTCCAATATCTATCGGAACGATTTATGGCTGCCCAATAACTATTACCGTCAACTATCTGCGCGCTTCTTTCTAAATTATACAATTCATTTATAAGTCCCGATTTTCTCATTGGCTGCATATTATTTCATTTTAAGAGTTACATTTTTAAGGTTTTGTAAACGAACTAGACTATCTTTCTTCAAGCACGATTTCAATATTCGCAACCTTAGCTTCCCTTCCTCTGAACTTAAACCTTGATTTAGGTCTGACGGCCTTTGCAGCCTTGTCCGTCTTCGCAACCTTGACAAACAGTTTTTCCGTGTCCAAATTCTTCTGTCTGGCATTGGCTTCTGCTGACTTCAGTACGTTCAGGAAATTTTTGGCAACCTTGGTATAGTATTTTCCGTCAACACTTGCCTTTTGGTTGATCAAATCGTCAAGAAGCCGCTTTGCCCTTTCAACTTTCAATCCCTTCAACTCTCTCGACATAATTAGCGAGCTTTTGAATGATATTCCTGCATCTTTTAATTTGGATGTGACTTGCATAGAATCTCCATTTATGTTTTAGTTGCGATATGCTTGCTGCCTTTTGAAGCTCCGATCCCTGGTGCAGAATGTTTCACTCTTCCTATAGGTATGCTGTATTCCCCTATCCTGTGCCCTATCATCTGCGGAGCAATGACTACATTAACCCATTTGCTGCTGTCGCCTGCCTTCGCTCCTCCCTTGTAAATGCCGACTTTGGCGCCAACCATTTCAGGCAAAATTATCATGTCCCTTACATGCGTCTTGTGGAACTTCTCAGGGGTTTTCCTTAAATTTTCCAAGAATTTCTTTTGCTGGTCAGTCAGTCCTTTCTTCAAACTTCTTCTGGCCCTAGATGGCAATAATTTAGCAATCTCATCAATAGACATCTTCTTCAAGTCTTCTAAACTTGTTCCCCTATACCTAAACTCCTTTACCATACTATTACTTCTTATTTTCTGTTTTTAAAGCTTTGATTAAAATTGTTATCAGTTTTTTGATTTCATCATAAATCAACCTTCTAAACTTTATATCTTAGGCTTTCTTAATTATAATTTAGATTTTACGAAATGTTAAATCATGACAATTATCTTTGGGCGTTGAGCAACGATACTATATTCAGTGCTTCTATAATCACTCCCATCAGTTCTAAATGACCAAAGTAATACTCCATAAATTGGCTCACTATTTATCCACTCTTGCATTAGTGAGGTTATGTCTACAATAACTGTAGTTGAGTTGGTACGGAATGTGGTAAATGGCATTGACTCGATTGCTGGAAGAGTATTCCAAGTTACTGTATTTTCATTCCATGTGCTCAATACCTTAGAGGCATTAGCTGGACTCCCTAAATCATAAGCCGTTAGCACTAGCTCGGCTTTTAGTATCGTCGTGTTTGGTGGAATGCCTCCCAAATCTAATGGTTTTATCAATGTTCTGTATATGACTGGTGCTCCATCTATAAGAAAACGACTTGAGCCACCGTGATTGGTATCAGGAACATCGTTACGTATATAAGCATCGTCAATATTAGAAATATTTATAATAGCTGTAGCAATTCTAAATGTTATAGTAAAGTCATCGTTGTTAAAATTCCCAACTGTATCTTGACATTTTATATAATAATTGTAAATAGTTCCATTTGCTAAACCATATATTGTTGTAGAATGTGAAGTTGTTCCTGTTATTGAAAATTCATTCATAGAAGAATAAGATGTCCCTAGAGTTGTCGAATAACGGCAATTGGAATTTTCATTCGTTGCTACAGAAATTGCTGCTTGAGTTGTTCCTGGTGAGAGAACTTCTGTTGGCTGTCAATTTGATCTTACAGGGGGAATTGTGTCTACAGAAGTAGTCTCATCTATAGTTGTTGATATCGAGCCTTGTATTGTATGTGTTAATCCTGAAACGGGATTTATATAAGTAATATTTACTTCTCCACTATATTTTGAGCCTGACAATGGTTGGCTACAATTAACTGTTACTATCGCATTTTCTCCGCTTGGGATATCCGTTTGATTGGCTACACCACAATCTGTTGTGGTAACAACTATATCTGTCATGTCATGACCATGTGAATTGTATATAGCTAGTTTTATAACGCCGTTGTCAGATGGATCATTTTCTACTTTATAATCTATGCACACAATTCCTGATTGAAATACACATCGATTTACCGAAAATTTATCAGAGCGTGGAATATAAGAGTAAGAAAAGAGAAGTGTTATAACCACTAAAACAACAAGAACAGCCCAACCATAGGTCATCAGATATTCCATTGCTGATTGTGATTTGCTTATTTTCATTTTAAATGATTGTTTACTTTTTGTATTATTTATTACAGTTACCAAACACACTCGCGCCAGGATAAGTTATGTTAATGTGAAATAAACACAAAAATGAAAAAGTGCATCATTCTATAGTACTATTATCTTTGTTCATTTCCTCTAATTCATCAACAGCCTTTTGTAATTTACCTTTAACTTTCCAATGAGGTTTTATTTTGTCACTTGTTTTATTTGATTTTTCCAATTCATCCTTTGTTTTATTGTATTTCATTTTATATTCGTATTTCGTCTTATTTTTATTTCTTGACTTATCCTCTGTATTGTTGTACGATTCTATGGGAATAGTGAAATTTGGTTTACTATCTTGAATATCTAAAACAGATTCATTCCTGTTATCTTTTATTTTCTTGTAGTTCTCTTTAATCACCACTTCTAATTCACTTTTAGCTTTCTTAAATGATTCTACAGATACATTGTAAGCTGGCTTTATTTCATCCTTTAACGTTGGATGTTTTTCTTCAATATTTTCCAGTATAGAAATATGCTTAGCTGTATCTTCAGTAATTTTTTCCAATAAGTGTGTTACCTCTTTTTGCTCTTTTTGAGCTTTATCCAATTGTATGTTAGCATTTTCTACTTGCCTTTTATATTCATTAACTACTTCTTTAAAGGTTTCAGTATCATTTCTCTCAGCTGCAACCTTTGCTTCCTTCAACCTCTCTTCAGCAATTTGCATATGTAGACTAACTTTTTCTGGCTCACTGCTTGCAATTAACAGTCTTGTTGACTCTGTAAATCTTTTAAGCCCATACAATGGTTCACTTGGATTTGCGTTTAAAGCATAAACGAAGCTTCCTAAAAAAATCAAAAATGATAGCGAAAGAACGACTGCCCATTTAAAGTGACCATTTGGATTTAAAATTCTATTTGCATGTTTTGTCAATCTATAATAAATCCACTTATGGCCAAGTCTTTCCACACGTTCTACTAAGTTGGCGTTTACTAATTGCTCAAGGTGTTCAGCAATTGTTGTAACGTGTTTATTTAAAGCTCTAGACAATTCTGAAGAAGTCATTTGTCTATGCTCTAGTAATTTTAGGATCTCCGCCCTAGTATCTACAGATAAAGTTTTGAATAGATCTTTCGATAATAAAATTTCTTCTTCCATACTGGTTCTATTGCCAGAAACTCGTTTTAACGTATTTAAGTTTTAGGGTCAAGACCCTATTTCCATGTATCTTTAAGTAGTTTGCGCTTCTTTAGCTTTAGTTTTTTCAAGGGTTTTAAGCTTAAGGTTAGAAGAGATTCAAATCAGTCAGAAAATAGACTTATTATGCCTGTTAATTATTTGAAAACTGATTCTAGGGGTAAAACCAAAAATGCTCGATACATTTAAGAATATCGAAAAGCAAATTATATAATAACATGAAAAAATCAATTTTATTTTTTTCAATAGTATTCATTTTAATTATCTTTTCCACACTTGCGATTGCTCAATCAGGCGCAACATCTACAACCAACTTCCAACTTATTCCCACCTACGAATCTATTAGCGTTTATGCCAGCTTTTCAGGAGATAGCGATAAAAACAATAACGCCATCATGGAATACAAAAAATCCTCATCATCAACATGGCTGCGTGGTCATGATATGTACATGGATAGAACCACATCTATCCAGCAATCGAGGTCTAGCAACTCTTTTTCTAATCCATTTGTCAATCAGGCAAGAGTCAGCGTTTTCCTGGTCTCCCCTTGTACTCAATACGACGTTCGAGTAACGTTTACTGATTCTGGCGGTGTATCAGGCACTAATCCTTTAACTAGCACTGTGACAACAAGATGCGATCCTCCATTGGGCACAGGCAATAAATATTATGTTTCTCCAAGTGGCAGTGATACCAACCCAGGCACAGAATCATCGCCATTTGCGACAATTCAAAAAGCAGCTGGCATAGCTAAAGCTGGGGACACTGTATATGTTAAAGCAGGCACTTACAATGGCGGAATTTCAATAGCAAATTCCGGAACTGCCAACAACTGGATAACATTTACGAATTTTGGAACCGATTCAGTAACTATTCAGGGAGGAACTAACCATTTTGTGATAAAAGGACAGAGTTTCATCCGCATTAAAGGATTTACACTGAAAAGTTCCACAGCAAACTCTATTCACTTGTTTGGCTCGGCTCACCACATAATAGTTGAAGACAATATATTCGACAATCCAAATAGTGGAGGTTCAAGGTACGGAGACGGGGCGGCAAGACTTGAAGTAGGTCCTTATAATTTTGTCTTCCAGAGGAACAAGGTTACCAGAAGTGCGGGCGGCAGGGAATCGATGGGCATTTATCTTCAAGAAACGAACGGAGGTCATGTCATCCGGCATAACACCTTTTCAGGCAGCTTCTATGACGGAATCGGAGGAGAACCAAACTACAAAGGATTAAACGGAGGTCCTCATAAAGACAGCGATATTTATGGCAATACTTTTACCGGCTGCATTGATGACGGTCTTGAGGCGGAAGGTCCGCAAGTAAACGTGCGCATCTGGGGTAATACGGTCAAGGGGTGCAAAGTTGGCATAGGCATCGCGCCGCAGTATATCGGGCCTTCCTATATATTTGATAATGTTTTAATTAACATGAGTAACGGCTTCAAACTTGGCGAGGTCTCCCGGGGTAAAGCTTACATTTACCACAACACTGTAGTCGGGGGCCAAGAAGGCGCTACCAATTCCGGCGGCGACTCTTCCGCCAACTTTTACAGCAATATCGTTTTCCGCAACAATAATTTCGATGTTAGCCGCCGAGGTTTAGCCGGGGCTTCCGGCGCCAATTCCTATGACTATGACAATTTGAAAGGCGATATTGTAGCCTCTTGGTGCGGCAGTTCCAATAGTCCCTGCGGCAGTAAGAGCGATTACACTTCGCTTTCAAGCTTTCAGTCAGCCACCGGCCAGGAAAAGAACGGCCTTTCTGTTGCCAGTCAGTTTGAAAATCCGGGTGCCGACGACTACCGATTGAAATCATCTAGCCCCTTGATTGACAAGGGAGTGGTCATCGTCGGTTTTAACGACCAAACTTCCAGACGGGCTTTTAGCGGTTCTGCTCCTGATCTGGGCGCCTTTGAGTTGGGCGGCGCTGGCGGGCCAGGGCCATTGCCGACACCCGCGCCTGCTGTTTCTCCATCACCTGTTCCTACTCCTACTCCTTCACCAACACCGACACCCGGGGGAACGGGAGGTATACCACCAACACCGACACCGACACCCACACCGACATCTCCGCCAACTGGCGGACCGACACCGACACCCACACCGACA